>CANPXB010000055.1 GCA_947585595.1 uncultured Bacilli bacterium | reverse complement strand
ATTGTTGTTAAATTAATTATATTTTTATTTTGAAGATTAATTATTGGTTCACCACAATATGTTATCTTATTATCTAAGAAATTAAAATCTTCTCTTACATCTTTTTTATTAATCATGTTTAAATACATTATTTTATATTCGCTACTGATATTTTTTTGCATCATAATTATTTTGTTATTAATTTCAGAAAATAATTCTTTGGTTGTTTTCATATATTTTTTTCTAGTATCTTCTGATATATTGTCTGGTATACGCTCCCTTGAACGCCATTGATAATCATAAGCAACATAATATTGCACGTATTCAATTACTCTACCAAATTTTTCTTTTGATAAATTATAGACATATTTATAACAAAGTTCTGGTGTTACAAGATACCAATCATCATTAGCATTTTTTGTTTGAATGGCTGAATTTTCAGATAATCTTTTGCGATATAAATGAAGAGATGAAGCTATTATTCCAAGTTTACATTGTTTAAATATTATTTCGAATAAAAATTTAGCATCTTCAGAATATTTGACACGTGTATCAAATCTTATGTCACCAATAGCTGATGATCTTATAAAAGCTGATGTAACGCTTAATTGAATATGATCATAATTTTCAAAAATATCAACAACTTTATCATGATCAAATTTAAAGTCAAGAGATGGATAATTATTGCTAGCTTCAAAATACTTCTGTCTTACACCTATAACATCAATTTCATTATGCTCTTCAAACATTTTTAAAGCTTTTTTAAACACATCTTTTTCCCATTTATCATCACTATCAAGGAAATTAATAAATTCGCCTTCAGCATGTTCTAAACCATTATTTCTTGCGCTTGATACACCACCATTTTTTTGCTTAATATATACTATATTATTTGGATATTTTTCTTGGTATTTTAAACAAATTTTTTCTGAGTTATCTGGTGATCCATCATTTACAAGAATAATTTGAATATTCTTTTTAAAACCAATATTTTGTTTTATGACACTATCAATGGTTTCTTCTAAGTAGTTTTCGACATTATATATTGGTATAACAACAGAAAATTTATATTTATAATTATTCTTTGTCATTCAACTTCACTTCTTTCTCTTCTTGATTATGCCATCTTTAATTAACATATTTATTAATCTTTCAGTGTTTTTGTTATCGTTGAATTCTACTATTTTACGATATTTTTTTATATATTTCGGATTTTGCTCATCATCGTAATTTAATTTAATTACTCTTTTAAAATCAGAAATGTTATAGCAAATATCACCAAATGCATTTTTATCGTTTAACATTAATTTAGCTTCACTACCATATTTTTTCATACATTCGTCTTTTTCTTCCCAATAGAAAATTACATTACATCCACGATAAAACGCATCATAAGATATTGATGAATAATCAGTAATTAGTAATTTACAATTTTTTAAGATATCATCATATATTATTTCTCCCTTAGGAATATATTTTTGATAATCTTTATTACTTTTTATTTCTTTTAACATTAATGGATGTGGTAAAACAATTACCTTGTCTTGTAATTGTGGTGGGATAGCATCAACAATTCTCTTAATTAGTTTATAGTATTTTGTGTTTTTATAATTGATACTAGCTTCATTTGCTTCCCAACGACGCCATGTGGGCATTATAACGATTTTATCCGCTCCTTCGTTTCTTATTGCTCGATCAAATTTTGGTAAACCACAAATATACAAATCATCGCGGTTAAAATCGGCTTTATCAATAAAATGTTTGGCTTCAAGTTCTGATGATGTAACAATTTTATGTAACTTAAAGGCTTGTTTTTTAAAACCAGTTCTTAAATCTGAATCTAATGAAACCATATACATAACACCATGTTGTAAAAAGACATATTCGTTTTTAGGACTCTTATATTTGTCCATTACATATTTATTAGCTACACGTAACTGTAAAGAATGATCTATTGATTCGGTACTTAAGAATTTCTTACATTTAAAAAAGTATATTATATGTTTTAATGAGTCTTTGTATATTATGTTCTTTTTGTATTTATCATCTATAGATTGTAGTTTTATGTTATCTCTATTAAGAATAAAGTAACAATTTTTATATCCCATATCTATTAGTTTTTCATATAATACTGAAGCACTTTCCTCGTATTTACTTGTATCTTTTTCATATAACAAAATTAAATCTTTTTTAAGCCATATAAAAGATAATAGACGACCTAGTGCTACTTTTAATTTTGCTTTACCATAATCATATTTGTTAGTATCTCTAACTGTTAAATACATAGTATTTTTTATAGTTTGTCTTAAATAGATAGATTTGTTTTTGTACATTATTATTTTGGAATTTCGATTTTTTCCTTTAAAGAAATCAAATGCACTATAAATAACTCTTCCGGGATCAAAATCTTTGTATCTTACAATTATTTTATTTTGAATATCATTATTAATTATATCTTTTATTGGTAGTTTTAATACATATTTATTTATTCTATAACCTTTTATAAACCATATGCTTTTTTTAAATTTAAAATCTATATTGTATTTTTTATCATCTATTTCTATGGATATATCATTTATATTATAGTTTTCTTCCCCTAATACCTTTACTAAACAATAAGCACTGATTATAATTTCATCGTTTTTCTTCTTTATTTTTTTAAATATATTTATTATTAAGGGTAGTCTTTTTTTGGTTTTTACTATTTCTTCGTTATTCATCAATTCACCTACTTCATAAAAATAAATATTACTTTTTTATTATATCAATTATTGGTTTTCTTTTCAATTAAGCGAGGCTTTTATGTCAAATAAAAAGATGATTTACATCATCTTTGAGTTCTTTTTTTAAGTTCAATATTTAATATGGCAATTAACATTGGTGTACTAACAGCTATTGGGAACAAATATCTCATATGAGCATTTACTGGCAAAATTATGCAAATAAATAAACTTAAAAACAATGGCATTAAATAACATAGGATTTTAAAGTTTTTATTTTTTAGAAAATAGAAACTTATTATAATTAAGATACTTGAGTATAATGAACAGCTATATACATAACCAATAACTGGAGTATCACTGAATATTTTAGCATAGTAATACAATGCATTTCGGAATTCCTCTGTATCTTCGTTTAGATAAACATCTAAGTTTCCTTTATTGACCACCGGATCTGAAACTATGCTATAGAATCCTAGTTCTTCATGAATACAATTTTTTATCCCTCCTAGATAAAAGTAGCCATATGTATTATTAGCTGTTGCTTCAACATAAGTAAAAGGATGTTTGAGAAACATTTTAAACCATAGTTTAAAATATGTTTTTAATTCATCATCTGTAGGAAACTCGAGAAATTGCGATTTTATGCTATCACTTCTTGTTGGATTATATGATTGACCTAATTTTTTTAAATCACCATTAAATAATTCATGTAAGGTTGCTATTTCCTCATCTGTTAAATCATCATAATGATATTTAAGATATCTTCCAGTTTGTTGTAGAGGAACAGATAGCATTTCACGTACTGAAGCTTTTTGAATATTTGAAGCTACAAGAAAGGTATTGTCATAGTAAGCTTTAATTGAAATAAAACTAACAATCATAAATAAAAGCATTATTACCGATACTTTATAGTCTTTTAATTTTGTTAGTAAGATAAATAGTAAGTCGATAATTGCAACATAAAATCCGGTATTTCGATATAAAAATAAGAAAAATAATAAACCAAATATAACTAAATAATTTTTGATTTTATTTTCGTTTAAATAATACAAATGATAATATTGATATGTAAAGATTAATAGGAATAATAGATAATATATAACATCTTTAATGTATGTTATTGAATATATAGTTAAAAACGGTGTGAAATTAAAGAAGATAAAAGTACCAATTCTTATATAAATATTAATATTTGTTTTATTCATTATATGTAAGACATAGCTATATACAAAAGAATTAAACAATACTTGAATTATAATATAGAGAAAAATACCAAAATTATTATTAAGTATTTTAGTACCAAAATCTAATAAGTTTCCCATTATCAAGGTTACTATAGCAGGATGATGATCACTAAAGATTCTAATACCATAATAGAAATCTAGTTGCCACATACCATCATATGCAATTGTTCCTGGATAAAAGGCAATTAAATATATTATACCTATTATTAAAGTAGATATAAAACAAGATAAGAATGGATGTTTGTAAAATATAAAATCGATTATTTTATTATTAATGCGTTTTTCTTTATTAGATTTATAATTATCAAGAAAATCATATAGTTTATTAAGCAATAATTTAAGAAAACAAGTATATGTTATAAAAAGAAGAATAGACATTAATAAATTATATTTGGTATTAAAGATAGTTCTTAATGTATAACTATAATCATATGTTTTACCTATTAAGATAAATCCGGCAAAGAACATAGATAAAATTAAGCAACTAATTCTTTTTTGACTTGGTTTTTCGCTTATTTTATAAATTAAATAAGCTACTGCAATTATAAGTAATGTGTAATTTATATTAAAAAAATTAAAATTGATTGATAATTTGCATAGATTACTAGCTATAAAGCCGATTCCTCGACAATATTTTGGAACTTTAAGTAAAGGGCTATAATTCATAAAAAAGATTAAGCCGAAACTTAATAATAATGATTTTATAATTTTGATTATTTTTTCTTTATTTTTATTTTTCATATTTCATATAAACTCCTAACATTAATAAGTATAGCAATTATGATTGTAATTATCAATTAAATAAAAAAAGATGATTTGCATCATCTAATTAACTTAATCTTTGTTTTACTAAAGAACTTACTAATGACATATCTGCGGCACTACCTAATCTAGCAGTAGCTTCTTTCATAACTTTTCCCATTTCTTTAATACTTTCTGGTTTAAGTTCGGCAAATACTTCATCTAAGACTTTATTTATTTGTTCTTCACTTAGTTCTTCTGGTAAATATTTTGATAGACATTCAATTTCTTTATTTAAACTATCTACTTCATCTTGTTTACCATATTTAGCATATTCAGTTATACTATCTTTTCTTTGTTTTACTTGTCTTTTAATAACTGTAATAGCTTCATCATCACTTAAGTCATGTTTTAAATTAATTTTTTCATTTTGTAATGCTGTTTTTAACATACGAAGAACTGATAAATTAAATTTATCTTGAGCTTTCATAGCTGCAGTCATATCTTTAACTACTTCATCTGTAAGGGCCATTTTAGCACTTCCTATCTATCGCTTCTTCTACGTCTACGAGAATTTCTAATCATTTCCTCTTTTGCCTTACGTCTTTTAACGCCAGGTTTATCATAGCATTTTTTTTCTTTTAGTTTAGAAGGGACTCCACTTTTTGCAACTTTGATTTTAAATTTTTTAAGAGCTGCATCAATGTTACCATTTTGTACTACTACTTTAGTCATAAATTTCCCTCCCTTCGTTAACTATAAATGATTATAACACTTCATAAAATACTTGACAAGGGAAAAAAGTACATAAATTCGTATATTTTTCAATTTTTTATTGGCCAATCAAAAAGAAGAGATTACTCTCCTCTTTTATTAGTTACATCTTCTTCCACTTATAAATAATTTTATAATTTGTCCGCATGTAGCGCCAAAGTTGTATAATGTTTGCGCACCTCTAGAAAGGGCATTTAATAGTGAAGCACTTATTCCACCACCACGAACATTTATTAATTCTTCTTTACTCATAATTCACCTACTTTCTTTTTAATGAGCATGTTGGAGAGCTCATTACTCCTTTTAAAACTCCTAAGGCAAAGACTACTGCTCCACCTACGGCAATTAGTACACCACCGACGGTCATTTTTATACTACCACCGTCTATCTCTTTTAATTCTTCTTTTGTTAAATCCATATTACACTCCTTTTATTATATTTTTTATTTTGGATATTACTCTTTGCTTATTGTATAAAATTTTAAAATTAATGATTTTATCTTCACTTTTAAGATTGGTTTTAATTACAACATCTTCATAAGGTATTTGGTTATTTAGATATGGTTCATTGTAAGTAATAGTTTCAACTTTATATTCTTTATTTAGATATTCAAGGTGAGGATCTTCTTTTAAAATATCAACTTTATCATATGGTAAAGATACAGTTATATTACATTCTTCATTACATGATATTAATCCTGTTGTATAATAAGAATCATATATTTTGATAAAGAGTAATGGTATCGATGAAGAAAACAAACCTATAAATAGTAATATACTTTTACTTCGTTTTGGAATTAAATTTAATAAATAAATTTTTTTATTCATATGACTCACGCATTTCATAAACTGTTTTTAGGTATGGATTATCAGTATGAGAAATATAAATTAATGTTGTATCTTTTAAATAATGATCGATATTTGATAATATCTCGGTTTCTAAATCTTTATCCATCTCACTTAATGATTCATCTAGAATAAGAATTTTGGGTCTTTTAAGAAGGGATCTAGCTAAGATAATTCTTTGTCTTTCTCCACCACTTAAGTTATATCCACTATCGTATAAAAAGGAATCTAAACGTAAAGATTTTTTATTTATTATTTCATTAACTTTAGTTATTTCTAGTACTTCATTTAAGTCTTTTAAACTGACATATTTATTTAATGTAATATTATTTCTTATCGTATCAGAGAAGATATTCTCAGTTTGAGAAACATATAAAATATTCTTTCTTATTGTATTTAGGGAATAATCTTTAATGTCTATACCGTTTATTTTGACATGACCTTCATAATCAGTAATATTTTTATTTAAGATTTTGCATAAAGTTGACTTACCACAACCAGAAGGACCTTTAAGTAAAATATGAGAACCACTTTTAATACATAAATTATAATTATTTATTAATTTGTGATAATCATCATAACAATAAGTTAGATTACTAAATGTTATATCACCATTAGAAAAGTTTTCTATTTTACCATACTTTAATGGTTCTATATTTAAGAACTCTGATATTTTATTAAAAGACATCTTAATTAAATGATACTTAGGTAATAAATCAATAACACCTTCAATAGGACTTATAAAATAAGATAATAAACTATTAAAAGTAATTAAACTTAGAATAGATAGTTCATTTTGACTTATTAAATAAATACCATAACTGGTTATTGTAAATAGCCCTAATTCATTTATGATGTTTTTAATAGTTATAATAATATTTAGAGTTTTAGAATATTTAAAAGAATCTTCTTCATAGGTAATATAACTATCTTCAACTTTATTAGAAAAATAATTAATTAAATTTAAGTTAGATATTGATTCTAAACTATTAATATGTTCAGTTAAGGTTCCATTAAATTCTGTTTCTAGATCGATGTTATTATTAATTTTCTTTTCAATTATTGAACTAGTAAGTACTCCTACTAGAATATAAAGTATTGAAATTATGCAAAGAATTAAAAATAATTCATTACTTAAAGAATAAAGAAAATAAATCGAACCAATAGTAAGAAAGGAATCTAGAATAAGAGTTATAAATATTTCTGAAAATAATTCTTTAATATTATATAATTCATTTACTCTAGTTATTATTTCTCCAGTTGATCTTGATTTAATAACATCTAAAGGGAGATGAAAAATATGAGATATAAAATCAGGTATAACCCTTAAATTTATATTTTTATTTAAATATATTGTCAGTTCATTTTTCAAATAATCATAATATAATTTTATAATAGTAATTATTAAAAAGATTATGATAAAGAGATAAGTAGTTTTAAGATAACTAGTTTCAACAATAGTTGTTATAGTTTTAATATAATAACTAGTTGTTATAGATAATATAGTAATGATAACATCGGTAAGGATAATTTTAGTAATCAGTTTTTTTTCTTTAATAACGATATCAAGAAATAGATTTTTCAATTTGTTTTTTAGCTCGAACAGAGGTATTTTTTTGTATGGCTTAAAAATTAAAATTATATTAGTCCATTCTTTAAGAAAATCTTCTCTTTTGATTTTTTTATATCCAGAGGCTGGATCCATAACATAGATATATTTTTTAGTTATTTTATAGATAACAAGAAAATGGTTTAATCCTTTTTTTGTTACTATATGAGCAATAGCTGGTAAGATTAGATCTTCTTTTAAATCTTTTAGTTTTTTACCTATTGCACTAAAACCGTATTTTTCAGCCGTTTTAATTAGATTGTATGCAGTTGTTCCATTACTATCTGTCTTAGTATCTAATCTTAAAGTTTCTAATGGAATATAGCCATTATAGTACTTTATTATTGATTCTAAGGAACAAATTCCACAGTCTCTTATATCATTTTGCTTGACAATATATTCTTTCTTCATAATTGCTCCCTTCACCCTATATATTCTGCATCCACCCCCTGATTTCCTTTTTTTTAGAAAAAATTTTTTAAATTTAAAGCAAAAAAAAGGTTCTAGATGTCTAGAACTGTCAAGTTTAGTCAGTATAAGTGTCAGGATCTTCGTCAGGTATTTGACAACTATTCGGATTTAACATGCACTTAGAACAAGCCGTAAATGAAGAGTCGTCATAACCGACTAAGGTATCAAAAGTATAATCAAGAACACTTGGTATAGCAAAGATTATAAGACCAGCTACGATTTTTTTAGCAAAAATTACAAAACTGCCTTTAAGGTCGTCTTCTTTACCACTAATAATTGTTTTACTTAAAGTAATAACTCCAGTAATGATTAAGATGACTGGAACAAGGATTTTAACAATACTTATAGCTATACCAATTATTTTAAACATTCTTCTGGTTCCACCATATTCACAGAATTTCAATTTAGAAGATGTAGCAGCATAAACAATATCAGGTGCTAGAATAACAACTAATAATAGTAATAAAGCAATAATAAGATATTTATATTTTTTTAGTAGTTTTTGCATACTTCTCACCTATTACTATAATAATATAATTTGGAAAAATAGTAAAATAAAAGTATAAAAAATTATGTCAATTAATAAGATATAGTAGTAACGGAGGAATAGATATGATTAATAAACAAAGTATTTGGTTTACTTTTTTATTTAGTATTATTTTAGTACTTAGTATTTTTTATGTTAGTTCTAATGAGAAGAATTTAAGTGATTTTGCTATGCTACCAGAGCAAGAAGAAACTAGTTTAGTAGTTAATGAAAGTACGGAATTAGTGGCTCTTAGAGTTCAAAGTGATGAAGAGATGATGGAAACGATTAGTAATCTACAGGATGTTTTATTAAGTGAAACTAGTGATGTCGACAGTAAAAGTAATGCTTATGATGAATTACTTACAATATCAAACAATAAGAGTCTTGAAGAAAAGTTAGAAAAGATTATTAAAGACGAATTTAAATATGAATCATTTATTAAAATAAATAGTAATAATGTAACAGTAGTAATTGATAGTAAAGAAAGTGATTATAAGTTAGCTAATGATATTATTAGAAGATTAAATAAGGAATTTAAAGATAAGATGTATATTACAGTTAAGTTTAATTAACACTCTTTTATCTTCTTCATAAAATATAGTAGTAAGGATGAGATATGTATGAAGAATATATTAACAAAAAGAGAAAAAGAAGTGTTTGATCTTTTAATACTTAATTATACGACAGAAGAGATTGCTAGTAAGTTAATTATCAGTGAAAAAACAGTAAGAAATCATATTTCTAATGTTATACAGAAATTAGGTGTTAGTAGTCGTGGTCAAGCCATTATTGAATTATTAAAATTAAATGAAATTAAATTATAAACCCTTGTTGGGGTTTTTTATTCTTAAAAATATTTTTTTAAATATAATTTATTAGGTGGTTTAATGATAAAGAAATTAACTTTTAATAAAATAGCTATTACTTCCCTATTACTTTTACTTTCTTTTTTACTTTATAATTATCCAGAAGAAATTAATGAAGAAGTAAAGAAAACTAATGAGGGAAAGAATATTAATATTTATTTAATAGATGAGAATGATTTTATTGGAATGACGGAAATAAGTGCTGATACAAGTGATACTTTAGAAGAAGTTGATAAGGTATTACAGGCCTTAATTATTAATAGTAATAGTAAGTTACCTAATGGATTTAAAGCAATTATTCCTGAAGGAACTAAAGTATTAAATTATAGTTTAGATAATGATTTATTGAAAGTTAATTTTAGCAAAGAGTTTTTAAAAGTAAATAAGGAAAATGAAGAAAAAATGATGGAAGCTCTTATTTTTTCATTGACTTCAATTAAAGATATTAAGAAAATAATGATTTTTGTGGAAGGAGAAAGACTTTTAGAACTACCTTATTCCAAGAAAAAATTAGATTTATATTTAACACGTGATTACGGGATTAATAAAGTATATGATTTAACGACTATTAATGATAGCAAGATGGTTACAGTCTATCATCTAACTAAAAATGATAATTATTACTATATACCAATTAGTTATATTACTAATAGTAGTGATGATAAAGTGGAGATAATTATTAATAATTTGAAAAGTAATCGCCTTAATAGTAGTAATTTATTAAGTCATTTAGATTATCAAGTTGAATTAATGAATTATGAAGAAAATGAAAATGCCATAACCTTAAATTTTAATGATGTTTTGCTTAAAAGTGTTTATGATGGTAAACTTAAAGAAGAAGTTAAATATGCTATTTACTACTCTATCCATGATACTTTAGGAATTGAAGAGGTTATATTCGAAGTTGATTCACAGGCAATCGACGAATTTAGACTTGAAAACTAGAGTTTTTTATTATATAATCAATATGTTCTGTGAGTTATGTCCTCGTAGCTCAGCTGGATAGAGCAATCG
>CANPXB010000054.1 GCA_947585595.1 uncultured Bacilli bacterium | reverse complement strand
ACGAATGGACTTTATCGTAGTACTTTGTATATAGGTAAAAAGTTAGAAAAGAAGTTTAAAAATAAATAAGAACTTCTTTTTCTATTGAGTAGAAAACTATTGTTTGATATAATAAATAAGAATGGTGATATTATGGATATAAAGTATTATTCTATTACAGCATTAAATAGAGCAATTAAGAATATGTTTGATAGTAAACCAGAACTTAATAGAGTATATATTAAGGGTGAAATAAGTAATTTTAAACATCATTCAAGAGGACATTTATATTTTACTTTGAAAGATGAAAATAGTAGAATTGCGGCGGTTATGTTTGCTTCGGCGGCAAGTAAGATGACATTTGAACCAGAAGATGGAATGAATGTATTAGTATGTGGTCGTGTTACTGTTTATGAAGCAACAGGTGGTTATCAAATATATGTTGAACAAATGGATTTAGATGGAATAGGTAATCTATATTTAGAATATGAAAAACTAAAGAAAAAGTTAGAAGCACAGGGTTTATTTAATATTGATCATAAAAAAGCAATTCCTAAGTTTCCTAAAAAGATTGGTATTATTACCGCACCGACTGGCGCAGCAATTAGAGATATATTAAGTACAATTAAAAGAAGATATCCTTTATGTGAAACAATATTATTTCCAGCTTTAGTTCAAGGGGTGGGAGCTAAAGAAAGTATTGTTGAACAGATTAATCGTGCCCAAGACTTTGATTTAGATGTTATTATTTGTGGTCGTGGTGGCGGATCAATTGAAGACTTATGGGCTTTTAATGAAGAATGTGTTGCAAGAGCAATATATGATTCTAAAATACCTATTATTAGTGCAGTTGGACACGAAATAGATTTTACGATAGCTGATTTTGTAGCGGATTTAAGAGCTCCAACACCAACGGGAGCGGCAGAGATGGCTGTACCAAATTTAGTAGATTTAAAAACTTTAATTGGGCAATATACAATTAGATTACAAGAGTCAATTAAAGGAATAATTAATTTTAACTATAAGAGATTAGATAATATAAGAAATAGTTATGTTTTAAAAAATCCAATGGCTTTATATGAAGTTAAAGAACAAAAATTAGATAATTATATTGATCAATTAAATAAGAGAATATTAACAATTTTAAATGATTATAAAGTAAGAATTAATAATATTAAGAAATCTTATATTTTAAAGAATCCATTAGCAGCTTATGAAGTTAAAAAAGAAAAGATAGATAATTATAAAAAGATTTTAAATAAAATAATTATTAATGATATAAATAATAATAAACATCGATTTGAATTAGTGATTAATAAGTTAGATTTATTAAATCCTTTAAATATATTAAGTAAAGGTTATAGTTTAGTAACAGTAGATGGAGTTACGATTAAAGATGTTAATAAATTAAAAATAGATGATGTTTTAGATATTAAAATGCATGTTGGTAATGTAAAGGCGATAGTAAAGGAGATAGATAAAAATGGCAAAGACAAGTAGTGAAAAAAGTGAAAAAACATTTGAAGAAAATTTAACTGAATTAGAAAGTATTGTTAAGGAATTAGAAGCTGGTAATGTTGATTTAGACCAAGCAATTACGAAGTATAGTGAAGCAATGAAATTAGCTAAATATGCGAGTGATAAATTAAATGCAGCTACTGAAAAAGTTAATCTTATTTTAAAAGAGAATGGTGTTTTAGAGGAATTTGAGATTGAAGAATAATTCTTCTTTTTTTCTAAACATTTATGATATAATTGTTTTATAAGATATCGAGGTGCTGGTATGGCGAAGAAAAGAAAAAAGATAGATGAAACTAATGAAGTAGAAGTAGTAAATCCTGAAGATTTATTAATTGAAAATGAAAAGAAAGAAAAGAAGAAGAGATTTTTTGATGAATTTAAAGCTTTTTTAATCTTAGCTTTAATTATAGCTATTATGGTCGTTATTGGTGTTTTATGGTATAAACATACTCCGAAAGAAGAGAAAGGCAAACCAAATGTTAATGATCAAATGGGTTATAAATATGTTAGTTATGAAGTCGAAGATGGTAATCATTTAAATGTTTTAAATGATGAATATGTTATTTTATCTGATGATACTTCAGTATTAAAAGTAATGGATTTAGATTTAAATGTTTTATATGAAAATGAAGTAGCTTTTAATGGTTATTATATAGCTAAAGATGGTAAATTATATTTTTATAAAGAGGAAGAAAATGATGAAGATGATTCTAATACGATAAGTATTTATCGTTTAGAAGGTAATGAATTAGAAGATGTTAAAACATTACATAAGGATAATGTTTATTATCGAACTATTTATCAAGGAGAATTTGGTCATGAAATCGTAATAGGATATTCAGGAGTATCTACTAATCCAGATGATAAAAGTGATAAAGAATATATTTATATATTAAATGGTAAAGAATATGAATTAGAAGGTATATCTTTAGTATCATCTGATGCGATGTTAGCAGTAACAGATCCATTATATATTAATAATGATAAATATATGGTTTATCTTGATCAAGATAAGAAATATGGTATTTATAATATTGTTGATAATACTAAAATAGTAGATGCTAATTATGATCGTTTGTATGTTGATAAGAATAGTAAGAACTTTATTGCAATTAAGAATAATAAAGCAGGAATTATTAATAGTAGTTTAAAGAAGATAGTTGATTATAATTATGATTTTATTGATGTAAATGATGGATTCTATGTTGTTGGTAAAAATAATAAGTTAGCTTTAATGGATAGTAATTATAAATTAATAACTAATTTTGAATTTGATTATCAAGATGTTTTAAATACTGATTATATCTATAATGAATGTTGTGGGGTTTATAATACATTTGCAGCTTATAAAACTAATGATAAATACTTATTAGTAACAAATGTCGATGATTTAACAAGTGAAGAAGAGTATTCTAAACATGAAGCTTATTTAATAGATCAAACAGGTAAATATGAAGTGCTTAAAGAACATGATTATGATATATTACCTGATGATAATCTTATCTGGTTATATGATAAAGATAAGATGGAATATACTTTCTATGATTTAGGATTTAATGAATTATATAAATTAGATTTTAAAAATTATGATTATGATAATGAACCAACATTTAAGATAAGTTATGGTACTTTAGTATCTAGTTTCTTAGAAAGTAATTTATATTATGATTTAAAGACTGGGGAAAGTATTGAAAAGATGAAGGATTATGAAGAAAAATTCTTAGATGATGTTACATTTAAATTAGATAGTAGTAATAAAAAAGTTAGAGTTATGATTAAAGATAAAGAAATCTTTACTGGTAATTATGATTTTAATGAAGAATATAAAT
>CANPXB010000053.1 GCA_947585595.1 uncultured Bacilli bacterium | reverse complement strand
CAGCCATTATTGTTTTCTTATTATTCTTAGTTTTCTATGAAGTAGTTACTTATGTAACATATGGAGCTATTTTAGGATTTGATTCTTATAAGATACCGATTGTTTTATATAGTTTTACATCACATAAGGCTTTTGAAATGAGTGTATTTGCTAATATGTTAGTTAATCTATTAAGTATTTTACCAGCTTATTTAATTATATTAACATTAACATTCTTTATCGGAATTTTAACAACTAATGGAGGTGTATCTATCGCTGTTGGTTTCTTAGTATTCTTCTTTGGTAATATTTTAAATCAAATGGCTAGTGTCTTTAATACAAGAATTCTTGCCTTTATTCCAACGATGTGTTGGAACTTTAATGAATATTTATATGGAGGATTACCATCATATAAGTATTCTAATTTAGGATTATCAATTACGATTTCTTTATTAACTTTCTTAATCTTCTTAATAGGTTCATTTATTGTATTTAAGAAGAAAGATATAAAGAATCAATAAAAAATATCGGGTGACCGATATTTTATTTTTTCTTTTCAATTATGTTATTAAGTTTAAGATTACTGCCTTTAAAGGCTTCTAATACTTCTAGAGGAATAGCAAAGATAATGGTATTTGATTGATCTGATGAAATATCATTAATAGTTGATAAAGTTCTTAAATGTAGAGCACCTGGAGTTGAAGACATGATATTAGCAGCTTTAGCTAAGTTTTCTGAAGCTTCAACTTCACCAGCAGCTTTAGTAATAACAGCTTGTTTTTCTCTTTCAGCTTCGGCTACTTTAGCAATAACACGTTTCATTTCTTCTGGTAAGGAAACATCTTTTAATTCAACATTTTCAACTTTAATACCCCAAGGATCTGTAGCTTTATCAATAATACCACATATTTCATTACTTATTTTTTCACGAGCTCCAAGTAATTCATCTAAAGAAACTGCTCCAACAGCATTACGCATTGTTGTTTGTGCTAATTGAGAGACAGCATAGATAAAGTTTTCAACTGCTAAGATTGCTTTACCAGCATCAAAAACACTAAAGTAAATAACAGCATTAATTCTAACAGAAACATTATCTTTAGTAATTACTTCTTGTTCAGGGACATCAATTACCTTAGTTCTAATATCAACTTTACTAAATGATTGGAAAATAGGAAAGATAACATGCCAACCTGGATCTAGTACTCGACTATATTTACCACAGGTAAATAGGATACCCCTTTCATATTCATTAACTTGTCTAATAGAACTAATAATGACAATGGCCCCAATAATTAAAAGAAAAATTAAAAATCCCATAATTAGACTCCTTTCTAAAATTATTTTATCATACTATAGATATTTTAATGCTATTAATTTTTTCTTATGATATAATAATTAAAGAATAGGAGTTGGTTATAGTGGCATTTTTAAATATTAAAAAGAAGAATAATAAGAAGAATAGCCAATATATTAAGTCAGTTGATAGTTATAATGGTAATGGTGAGACTTTTGTATATAATTCTTATCCTAACAATCAAATGCCAAATCAAGCCCCAATGAATTATCAAAATAATATGAATTATAATCAACAAGTACCTAATCAAATGGTTAATAATCAGATGATGAATAATCAACCAATGAATAATCAAGTAGTTAATAATCCTAATGTCATTAAACCACAAGTTAATAATCAGAATGTTATAAAGCCTCAGAGTAGTTCACCAAATGAAACTTTAGATATTTTAGAACCTGAAGTAGGGGAAGTATTAACGGAATCTTTAGAGGAATTACCTTTAGAAGAGGAAATGCCTAAATTAGATCCATTAAATAATGCTAATAATCCAATCCCAGTTAATCCAGTTGCTCCAGTGGAGAAGAAAGAGGAACTTACCGAAGAAGAAATAAATGCTAAACCTAGTTTCTTTGCCGTAATTGGTATGATACTTGGAATGATAGCTAAACCAGGAACAACGATTATTGATAGTATTAAGAAATATAAAAGTTTCTTTAAAGGTATTATGATTACTTTATGGTTAACTTTAGCTACTTTAATTATTACTTTAGTAGTAAGAGTAGTAGCTGGATCATTTTATCGTTCTTATAATAGTATTACTGGTTCTTATGCAATTAATTTTAATTTCAATAATGTTTTATCATTACAGAATTATACACCATACTTAATAGGAGCATTAGTAGTATCAGTTGTAGCTATTTTAGTTATGTCAGTAATTTATTATGCTTCATCTTTCTTTAATAGTAAGGGAGTTCATTTTGGTTCTTATTTAGCGGTAAGTAATGTGGCAGTTATTCCGGTAATGTTAGGGGTTGTAGTTTTAAATCCAATCTTATCTATCTTATCTGATTATTTAGGAATCATAGGTATTATTGTTCCATTTATCTATTCATTAATATCTTTTATTGTTGGAATAGATTATATTCTAGAATTTAAGAATTTAAATTCACGTATATTTTATAATGTCTTTAACTTATCAATGGTCTTATTTGTTATGGTCTTAGTTGTTGTAGGACTTTATAATTTGAATTTAATTTCAATACCAAATTTATTTACATAGAATCGATATCTAATATCGATTTTTTTTAACAAAATAAAAAATCTCTTTTAAAGAGATTAATTAATAAAATGGTGACCTGTACGGGATTTGAACCCATGAATGTATGCGTGAAAGGCATATGTGTTAACCACTTCACCAACAGGCCAAAATAAATGGTGGGCCTGGGGGGACTTGAACCTCCGACCTCACGCTTATCAGGCGTGCGCTCTAACCAGCTGAGCTACAAGCCCATTTGTTTTAAACCATATATATTTTAACTTATTATTCTTGATTATGCAAGTTTTAATATCTTGCATTTTTTCTTGCTGACTAGTTAAGTATATCAAGACTAATCAGAAAAAGCAATAATAAATTTGAAAAATAAGTAAAATAATTGCAGTTATGGTATATTATTTAAGAGGTGTTTTATGATATTACTAGTAAATAAGGATCATCTTTTTAATGAAAATGATATAAAAGATTATGAAATGGTTGAATATGAAAATTATTTAGAAGAGACACTTTATATAGAAAGTGAGACTTTTAGACATTATGAAATGTTAAGAGCTCATCTTAAAATAGAAGGAATTATAATTGATATTAGTAGTGCTTATCGTTCTTTAGAAAAACAAGAAAGTATCTTTTTAGATTATATGAAGAAGTATGGGTTAGATAAAACGGAAGAAGTCATACCTTTACCAGGTTGTAGTGATCATCATACTGGTCAAGCAATTGATATTGTAATTTATAAAGATGGTAATTATATTATAGATAAAGAAGAATTATTAAAAGAAGAAGATATTTTTAAAAAGATTCATCAAGTTTTAAAATACTTTGGTTTTATTGTTAGATATCCAAAAGGGAAAGAAGATATAACTTCTGTTAGTTATCGTCCATGGCACTTAAGGTATGTTGGAGAAGATGAAGTAGAGAAAATAGGGGATTTAACCTTAGAAGAATATTTAAGTAAATAAAAAAATCTAGTTACCTAGATTTAACTTATAAATGGTGTCCCCTTGGGGGCTCGAACCCCAGACCCACTGATTAAGAGTCAGTTGCTCTACCAACTGAGCTAAGGAGACA
>CANPXB010000052.1 GCA_947585595.1 uncultured Bacilli bacterium | reverse complement strand
ATAATCTTTATTATAATTCATAACTACTGCATAAGCACTAGCAGCAGCTAATCCAGATACTAAAAATAATCCTCCAACAGATTTTGCTGATAGTTTTTTCATATAAACTCTCCTTCCAAAATGTTTTATATACAACTATTATAAAGTATCATATGCAAAAAGTAAAGATTTGCGTAGTATGTATACGTCAATAATTAAAGACATGATATAATATTAACGAGGTTGATATTATGTTACTTTTAGATACATTCGCCGACATTGGTATATATCGTGTCTTTCTTATAATAAAATATGCTTTAAATATTGTTTTTATTATTGTACCAATAATTGTTATTATTATGGCTAGTAAAGATCTATTTATGTTAGTTATAAAACCTGATTCTCCAAGTAAAACTATTCATGATATAGTATCTCGTTTAGTAAGTGGTATTATCATTTTTATGTTACCAAGTATTATTAGTTATGCCTTTACTTTAGTTGAATCATATGATAAAGATACACTTTTAAAATATTATAATGGAGCTTCTGTCGAAAAAATTAAAAGTCTTGAAGAACAATATAAAACTGAAGTAGAAGAAGAAAAATCATTAAGAAATGCTGAAATGAAAGAAGCTATTATCAAAAAGAATCAAGAAGAAGAAAAAAGACGTGAATTAATTGAAGAAGTAAGAAAAGAGGAAGAAGAAACAAATACTACTCCCTATACTGGTGATTCTACATCTAGCGGCTCATTCGGAGGCGTAACAGTTTCTAATGGTGTCTTTACTATTCCAAATGCTCGTGCAACTTCTGATGCCGACGCTCCTAAACAATCTGGAGAATATGGTTTAAACCCTATATTCTGGGAAAGATTAAGCAAATTTTTAAATGATGCTAATGCTAAAGGATATAACATAACTGTAACGAGTGGCTGGCGTTCTTATTCTAGTCAACTAAACTTATGGAATAACGATGGTCATTCATGTAGTGAAAGAACTAAGTGGGTAGCTTGTCCAGGTGGTTCAAGACATAACTTTGGTATCGCTGCTGACTTATCATTTAATGGTACTGGTTGTGGTGGCTCTTGGGATTGTAATGCTTCTGCTAAATGGGCGCATGAAAATGCTGGTAACTATGGTTTAACATTTAGATTATCTTGGGAAGCATGGCATATTGAACCTGCTCAAGTAAATGGTGGAGCCTTTGGTGCTTGTAATGTTCCATGTTAGGAGGTTAAAATGAAAAAAATAATTTCTTTAATTTTAGCTATTCTCCTCTTAACAGGATGTAGTGCTAAATATGATATAACTTTTACTGATGACAAAATCAAAGATGAAATCAGAGTCTATACTGATAGTGATACAGTAAATAATGCTACTCAATCAACCATTAATAGTTTTAGTAATAAAATCCTCGAATGGGAGCGTGGTCATGATCACTATACTAGAGAAGTCTATACAGATAACGGTATGACTGGATACTTATACAAATATGATTTTAACTATGATGAATATGATGCTATGAGTCAGATTAGAAAATGTTATGAAGACTTTGAATTAACATATAATGATTCAGAAATAATACTAAAAACAAGTAATAAATTCCTATGTCAAAATTACTATAAAGATGTTACAGACTTAACTATTACGATAAATACTGATAAAGTAATAACTAGTTCTAATGCCGATGAAATAAATGGTAATACTCATACATGGAAAATAAATAAAACTAATTACAATAATAAACCTTTAAAAATTAAAATAAATCGTCAAGAAATATATAAACCTAAAAAAGAAAATCCATTAAATTTAACCCAAATTTTAATATTTATTCTTTTTATTTTACTCATAATAGTTTATATTATTAATAGGAAAAGTATAAAGAAAAGGGGTAAATAATTATGTTTTATTTTTTAGATACCTTAAATGATATAGGAATTCTAAGATTATTCTTAATAATTAGAATATCTTTAACTATTATTCTTACAATCGTCCCTATTTTATTAATTATCTTTGTTGTTAAAGATTTAGCAAGTATTGTTTTTAAACCTGATGATTATAAAGTAAATTTAAATAAAATTGTTACACGAACTATATCAGCCATAATTATCTTTTTATTACCAAGTATTATTAATTATACTTTTACTTTAGTTGAAGACTATGATAGTTCTAAAATATCTTATTATTATAATAATGCTTCAGCAGAAAAAATAAGTACTTTAAATGTTCAATATAATGAAGAACAAAAAGCTCGATTATCTAAAACTCGTATTGATACACAAGAAGCTTTATTAAAAAAAGATTTAAGTGAACAAGTTAAACGTGATTTATATAAAAATACGCAACAACCTGATCCAGAGCCTAGTACTGGTAATGGTTCTAGTGGTAACACTGGAGGTAGTACCGGAACTTCAGGTAATACTGGTACATCTAGTGGATCAAGTAATACTACACCTGGTATTAATAGTACTGGTAACTTTAATAATATAAGTTCTAGTAATGGAACTATTGATTCATCATGTGGTAAAAGAGCTCAAACTCAAACCCTATCATATAATGGTCAAGAACTTGGTCAAGATGCTAGTATAACTATTAAAAAAGGTGAAACCGCAAGAATTCAAGTTAAAGTAACTGATCGTTGTGGTGAAAACCAATTACTTACTAGAACTACTGCTGATGGTCAAAGTGGATGGCGCAATTACTTAAGTGCATCTTCATATCCTTTTGTTAATCGTAATGATTCTTCAACATTTATTGATTCAGATACTTATGAATGGGTTATAACTGGTAATGAAACTACTAAAGATGAAGTTATCTTATCTCAAACATCATTCCAAAAAACATCTAATTTTGATGAAATAAAAAGTATGGTAAGACTTCATGTTAATGTAGTTGAATAGGAGAGTTAAGATGAAAAAAATAATATTATTAATTATATTAGTTCTTCTATTAACTGGCTGTAAAGCTACATATAATATTTCTTTTGATAAAGATATTAATGAATCAATAAAAATATATACTTCTAATACTAATATTGAAACTGCTAATAAAGAAACAGTAAATAAAGTAAGTGAAGAACTATATAACTTTGAATATGGTTATGAATATTATAAAAAAGAAAAATATTATGAAGGTAATAATACTGGTTATAACTATACTCATAAGTTTGATTATGAAGATTATAATATGTATACTGAATTACAAAAATGTTATGATGACTTCAATTATAGTAATGATGATAATACAGTCTCATTAAGTACTAGTGAACTATTTACTTGTTTTGATTATTATCCTGAAATAGAAGAAGTAACTATTAATATGACTAGTCAATATAATATAACTAGTTCTAATGCTGATAAAGTAGATGGTAATACATATACTTGGATTATTAATAAAGATAATTATCAAAATAAACCATTAGAAATAAAAATAAATAAAAAACAAGAATATAAAGAAAAGAAAATAACTTCTAAGATGATTATTACTTTTGGTATCTTTTTAATCTTAGTTTTATACTTATTACTTTCAATCAAGAAAAACAAGAAAGGTAATCAATAGATTATCTTTTTTTATCTTATAGGAAAGTTCTTAAAAATATCGAAAATATATTGACGAACACTAGTTCGTTGTTGTATAATTATCTTACAGGGGAAGATGGTTATGATTATCAATAAAGCTTATAAATTTAGATTGTATCCTAATTACAAACAAAAAGAGTTAATTAATAAAACTCTTGGTTGTTCTAG
>CANPXB010000051.1 GCA_947585595.1 uncultured Bacilli bacterium | reverse complement strand
GATATTGAACTTATAAGTTATATGTCATATATAACTGATTTAACTTATCAAGTAATAAAACAAAATGATGATCCTGAGATATATAATATTTTTATTAATACAGTCTTAAAATTAAATGATAAACAAAATCCTTTAATCTTAACTAATATTATAGAATTAAAATATCTTGATTATCTTGGTGTTGGTTTAAACTTAGAATCATGTATTAAATGTGGTAATAAGACTAAAATAGTTACTTTAGATCCTGATGAAGGAGGTTTTATCTGTCAAGATTGTTATACTAACGAAAAGATAATATCTCCTAAAGCCATTAAATTAATTAGAATGTATTATTTAATTGATATAAGTACCATCACCGATATTAAAATAAATAGTAATGTTGCTAATGAAATAAACTATTTCTTAGATAAATACTATGAAAGATATACTGGTCTATATCTAAAAAGTAAAGAATTCTTACATAAAATAAATAATTTAGGTTAACTAGATTATTTTTTTTCTTAATTCCTAGACTATATAAAGGTAAAATGTTAAAATGAGTATAGCGTCTTAAAAAGACTATATATCATCTAGGAGGAGTAACAATGAAAAAATTATTTGCTAAGGAAAAAACCGGTCGTGCTTTTTTAATATATACGGGAATATTTGCTATTCTAGCTGTTTTAATTTACTTATGTTATGAATATGCTGGTAAATCATTTGTCAGTAATGTTGATGCCATAAATCAACATCTAGTTACTTTAAAAACATGGCGTAGTTTATTATTAAATATTCTTAAAACAGGGGAGTTTAATACCTTTACTTGGTCGATTGGTACTGGTATCGATTTATTTCCAGACTATGGTTATTATATTATTGGTGATTTTGTAAATTACTTAAGTATCCTAGTACCAGAATCAAGTTTGTATTATTTTTATGTTATAACCTTATTTTTTCGCTTATATTTAGTAGGTATATCATTTATCATCTATGCTAAATATAAAAAATTAAATAACTTTGCTTCAATTAATGGTGCCTTATGTTATGCATTTATGGGTTTTGCTTTACTAGCATCCTTTAGACACCCATACTTTACAAATGCCTTTATCTTATTTCCTTTACTATTATTAGGTATGGATAAAATAGTTTTAGAAAATAAAAAAATATTTTATATATTTATAATTTTCATTGCTTATGTATCCAGTTTTTATTTCGCATACATTATGTCTTTAAGTCTTTTAATATATGGTTTAATTCTAATAATAAGTACATATAAAAAAGATGGTATAAAAACTATTACCAAAGTATTATTAAGAGTATTCTTCTGTTCAATCCTAGGCATCTTAATGTCTTCATTTACTGTTGTACCAGTCT
This sequence comes from uncultured Bacilli bacterium, assembly GCA_947585595.1. Taxonomy (GTDB): domain Bacteria; phylum Bacillota_I; class Bacilli_A; order RF39; family UBA660; genus Coprovivens. The sequence goes on along the minus strand of CANPXB010000051.1, from coordinate 2,382 downwards.
TAGCTCAATATTTAAGTTCCAATAGAGAAGGGGCAACTTCAATTTTCTCTTTTATCTTTGGCTATAAATATTACTCTAGTATTACTCAGTCATTGGCAACTTTCTCAGGTCAACAATGGGTTGCCCTAGGTTTAAATCCAATTATCTTTATTGTTTTACCATTAGCAATTAAAAACTATAAAAAGAATTCTAAATTATTACTTTTTGCATTAATATTACTTATAACATTATTAATTCCCTTTCTATCAAGTATCTTTGCTGGTTTCTCATTTCCAACTAACCGCCATAGTTTTATAATCTCATTTATTATGTGTCTATTAATTAGTGAGTATTTAAATTCAAATTATAATTTAACTAAAAAAGATTTATTATTTATTATTATGTTTAATTTAATTTATTATGCTATTGCTTTCCATTTTGGTGATTTAGATAAAATTGCCGTCTTTACAATCATGTGCACAGTTTTATTATGTATCTTAATTTATTATCAAAAAGAAATTGATAAATTCTTTAGTCACTATAATTTCTTAAAGAACATATATACCTTTAATATTTTAATTACGATTATTTTAGTTGGTATAACAGCTAATCGTAATACTTTATATTTTGATGAAAATGAATATGCGGATGACTTTATAGATACTGGTAGAGTTCAATACATGTATAATTCTAATGGTAATACAACGTTATCATTTGCTGATAATATTGCTAAAATAACAGGTGATGATCATGAATATTATCGTATAGGTGGAACAGAGAGTAATACATATAATGCCGGCTTATACTTAGGTTATAATTCAATAAGTTATTATTATAGTATCGTTCCTGGCATTCTTGCTCAATTACCATATGATTTAGATAATGCTGGATATTCAACAAGTTTAGAAACCAATGAATTTAACTATCGTACTAAAATAACCACATTACTAGGAAATAAGTATTATGTTATGAAAGATAGTACTAATCTACCATATGGATATAGTTTAGTTGAAATGAATGAATCAGGAATATATCTTAATAAGACTCCTGCTTCATTTGCTGAATATTATGATAAATATATAACTCCAGAAGAGTATGAAAAACTAAATAATCTGCAAAAAGAAAATAGTTTATTAAAGAATGTTGTTTTAAATAAAGAAGATCAAAAAGACTTAAAACATAATGATAATTACTTAGAAGAGATAAATCATGATCTTAAAAAATTAGAATTTACTATTTCAAAATCTGCTAAACAGTTTGCTGTTACTAACACTGAAAGTGGTCGAAGAAGAAATGACAAAATAACAATTAAGTTAAATAAAGATCAAGACTTTAATGGTGAAATCTATTTAAAAATCGATAATCTAGTATATACGCCATATAGTAAAAAAGAATTATATAAGATTAAAAAAACAAATGAAAGATACTCTAAACGTACTTTTAACAAAAAGTTTGATCATTACGAAGAAAGAAAATCATATAATCTTAAAATAGAATTCGACGATAAAGATTATATTAAAGAATTCCGTGATCCAAGATATGATTCATATTCCAGTGGTAGTAATAATGTTTTAGTTAATCTAGGCTATTATAAGAATCTTAATAAAGTTGAAGAAAACGAAATAACTTTAACTTTATCAGCAATAGGTGAATATTCATACGATAATCTAGAGCTTGTTTTAGTAACCTTCGACGATTATGAAGAAGATATAGTTAATTTAAATAGATCTAATTATGAAACAATTGAATACAAAAATGGTTATATGAAAGGTACTATAGACCTAGAAAAGTCAGGTATCATTCAATTTACCACTCCATATGTTAATGGTTGGAATATCTATGTAGATGGAAAAAAGACAGATCCTATAAATGTTAATAAATACTTTATTGGTACTTATATAGAAAAAGGAAAACATACTATCGAACTTAAATATCATACCCCTTTAGTTAAAGAGGGCGTAATTATTACAATCATAAGTACAATTACCTATATCATAGTATTAATTTTCGAATTAAGAAAAAAGTATAAAAATTGCTAAAATTATATCATTTTGTTATTATATAACACACAAAGAAGTGATTAGTATATGGAAAAAGATTTATTTTTATTAATTAAAGAATGAATAATATCCATTTGTTCTAAAGATATGTGATTATAATTTGTCATTGAAAACAGACCTCCTAAAATAATGACAAATAAACCAACGAGTTATATAATATAATTAATAGAATGATATTTCAATTTTAATTTATCAAACTAAACTCCCAGTTATTTAAAATCGGGTTCTTTCAATTTTACTTAGTGAAACATAATTAAATATTGACTAAAAAAAATTATTTGTTATAATTAGTTCATACAAGCGATGAGTGGGTTGGCAACCATGAGCTATATAAAATAAGGTG
>CANPXB010000050.1 GCA_947585595.1 uncultured Bacilli bacterium | reverse complement strand
CATCACATATTCCTGAAGTTAAAGAACTAGGTGAAAAACTAGCTGATGCAATAAGACAATATGCTCCATACTTAGTTAGAGCTTTAGATAATGAAAAAGAAAAAACATACTACGAAGATCAATATACCTTCTTAGATGATACCTTAAGTAAAAAAGATCAAGAATTATATGGTCATCAAAAACTACTAGATAAAGTAAATATGTATGACTATACACCAGATGCTGATAATAAAGTATTATGTGCTATTCTAATGAATAGATATCAAATAACTCATGAAGAAGCTTTAAAGAAATTAAATGCCTTACGTAAACAAGATCCAGAAATTGATCATAAACTAATGGATGCTTTAATTCATAGTAAACAACAAAGAGAACTAGAACAAGCTATCTTCTCCTTTGAAATTCCAATTGAATTAGCTGTTCTAACTCATATAACTAGACATCGTATGCATTCTCTATTAGTACCAGACTTTGTTCCAATGTGGGATTTAGGTACATATGTGATGCCTGAAAACTTAAAAGAACATCAAGCTGAATATGATAAAATATTTGCTGATAATAAAGCCTTAATGGAATACTTTAGAAGTCAAGGTGTTAGAGATGAAGACTTAGTATACTTCTATCTATCAGGTAATGCTTGCAATATCTCCACAACTATGAGTGCTCGTACACTAGAATGGATCAGTCGTATGAGATGTTGTAACAAAGCTCAAACAGCTATTAGAAACATTGCTAACCAAATGGTTGCTCAAGCTAGTGAAGTAGCTCCTCTTATTGGTGAATCACTAGGACCTACTTGTAAAGTCTTAAAATACTGCCCAGAAGGTAAAGATAGTTGTAAAAATAGAGGCGTTGTTATAAAAGGCAAAAAAGCTCAAGAAAATAAATAAAAATAAGAATATAGTATGAAAGTACTATATTTTTTTAAAAATATTTGGTAGTATATGGGCAAGAAATAGGTGATAATATGCTTGATTACAAAATAGTTGATGCTAAAGAAAAAGATATTGAAATACTATCTAGTATAAAACTAGTAACAATGATTGATGATGATATGGATAAAGCCTTACCATTTGAAGAAAAGAGTAAAGTAAGAAAAAGTGTTCTAAGAGATCTTAAAAAGACTTTTACTAACTATAAACTAATCTATATTGATAAAAAAATAGGTGGTGCTTACTCCTTAACTCCCTATGAAAATGGTTACATGATTGATATCCTATATCTTTTTAAAGAATATCGTCAAGTTGGTATTGGCACTGATATTTTAAATAAACTAAAAAAAGAAATACCTATTTTATTTGTTTGGGTTTATAAAGAAAGTAAAGAAGCCTTAAACTTCTTTACTAAACAAGGTTTTTTAATAATTAGAAATGGTCGCACAACCATAATGAAATATGATAGTTTATACGATACTATTAAAGAAAAACTAAAAGATGTCAAAATTGGTTATCGAGATAAAGAAGGTAATAAATACTTAGGATATAAGAAAAACTTTAAAGATACATTCTATTTTCAAAGTCCTAAACAAGTCCTAGAAAGTAAAATAGCTACTTGCTTTGAACAAGTTGAAGTAGAAAGAGAAATTGCTAGTAAATTAGGATATGACTATCGTACTTATTATATGACATATCCTGATGATGAATATGATATTAGTCATACTTTCTTAATATATAAAGACTTTAAAAAATACTATTGGATTGAAAACTCATGGTTAGCATATCAAGGCTTACATAGTTATAATTCTAAAGAAGCTTTACTTAATGATGTTGTTAGTAAATTTGTCTCTACTATTCCTCATGGGGAATTAAAAAAAGTAAAATTATATATTTATGATAAACCACGTTATGGTACAACTTATGCTAAATTCTTATCTACTTGTATAACTGGTAAAAGTATAAAATATAGATAAAGGAATAAAAATGAGTTTAGAAGAATTAAAATGTGTTAATACTAATATTAATCTTGATGAATACTTAAAGTATCAAAATGAAGTTAAAAGAACAATGGCTAATCCCGATTGGTTAGGAGACTTCACTAAAGAAGATTTAGAATACTTACTAGCTACTGGTTCTAAAATATGGTTATTTTATCATAATCAAGAATTTGTCTGTTCCATGATGGCTATCCCTAGTACTAAAGATAGTTTAAATAGTTTAACTTTAACAGAGTATAATCCTCATGAAGTAATTGATTATGGTCCCATGTTTGTTAATCCCAAATATCGTGGTCATGGTTTCCAATATCAAATGCTCGAATACTTAGATAACTATTACAAAGATACTAAGTTATATGCTGCTGTTACTATTCATCCTGATAATACTTATTCAATAAATAATATTCTTAAAGCTAACTTCATGTTAATAACTACTAAAGTATTCACAAGAGGATTAAGAAATGTTTATTTAAAAAAACTATCATAATATGATAAGATATAAATATAATAATAGATTTCGAAAGATGGTGATTTAATGGAAGAAATGCCGCATGGTAAAATCGAAACAGCTGTTACCTATGCTAGTAGTAGTAATGGCTTAGAAAATAATGATTTAACTGAACAAGAAGTTGCGACAATTATCAAAGGTTTAGAAGAATCTAAATCAGATGAAAGTTTCTTATTTTCTGTTGTTAAACTAGTTAAGAAATACAAACCAGGGGAAGAACAAAATAAAGGAGAACTTGGTTATGGGAAGAATCGATGAAGTATTAAATTATCAATCACCTTATACTAGTAAAGGTGGTGTCTTAAAAAACAAGTTTAATCTTGAAGATGAAGAACTACTAAATAAAGCTGAAAGAATACTAACTAGTTATAAACTAGCTAAATTATACTTAGATCCTGGTCATCAAACTTTCGATATTGAGCATTATAAATCTATTCATAAATTCTTATTTGAAGATATCTATCCTTTTGCTGGTGAAATAAGAACTGAAGTAATATCTAAAAGAATACCTTTTTGTTTACCACAATATATTACTCAAGAACTAAAAAAATTATTTGATACTCTTAAATATGAAATACCTAAAATTCAAAGTCGTGAAGATTTACTTAAATTTATTACTGAATTCTATGCTAACTTGGATATCATTCATCCATTTAGAGAAGGTAATGGTCGTACAGAAAGAGAATTCATAAGACAATTAATTGATTATATCTGTAAAACTAATGGTTTAGAAGAATATAATTTAGATTATTCTCTAATTGAAGATAAAAATGAATTTATTAATGCTGTCGTTAAAGCTGATGCTTTACTAGATTATAGTGATTTAATGGTTCTATTTGATCGTATCTTAGTTGTTAAAGAAAAAGACAAAGATAAAACATTTGGTAGTTCTGGTGAATGATAATTATGGCTAAAAGAAATGATGATAATCAACTATTCGACTTATTTAACTTTACTAAATTATTTAATAATGATGAAGATAACGATGAAGAATTAGAAAGTGAAATGAATGACCTTAATCTTGAAGAATGGCAAAAAGACTTAGTAAGAGAAGGTAAATATTCACCATATGATTTTGAAGAAGAAGAACTAGAAGAAGATGATTACTATTCTGAAGATGACTAATAATCATCTTTTAATTTGCTTTAATTTCCATTTAATAATATAATAACAACCAAGTCTTGGAGCGTGATTATTATGAATATTACCAAAAGATTATGTACTTATATAACTAATAATGATGTATCTAACTTCTTAGTATCTTTAGATATGGTTTTAAAAGATCAAAGTAATACTATTGATTTTGATATTATAGATAATGCTTTATTAACTAATAAAGATTTTGATTATCGCCCTAAACTTTATTATGCTTATACTTTTAAAAGACCTTTATATAAACATCTAGTATCAGAAGCTTTAAAAAATTCATATAATACGCCAAGAAATGCTTTATACTTTATTGCTACTAGAGAAGATACTTTAAGAAATAGAGTTCTAGATATATTATGTTCT
>CANPXB010000049.1 GCA_947585595.1 uncultured Bacilli bacterium | reverse complement strand
AGATCATAGTTATCATAAGAATTCCAATTTCGATTAGTAAAATAATTATAATGTTTAGCACGTTGTTTATTTATTTTGTTAATTTCTTTTTCTGCTGTTTCTTTAGATACACCATAATATTTTACTACTCTATTTATTTTAGATGGCATATCAGAATATAAGAAAATACTTATGACATTTTTATTATTTCTTAGTATATAATCAGCACATCTACCAACAATAACACATGATTCTTTTTTAGCAAGAGATGTAATTACTTTAGCTTCATTAGTAAATAAATTATTATCATTAGTATAGAACATACTTGATTTAATATTTTGTTCTTCATTGTCTTGAACATACTTTTTAGTATAACCATATTTTTCTGCTGTTAAGTTAATTATTTCTTTATCATAAAAATTAATGCCTAAAGATGAAGCTACTAACTGACCAACAAATTGACCACCAGAGCCATATTCACGAGAGATAGTTAAAACAACTTTGTTCTTTAAAATTGTTGAATCAATAGTTATCTTTTCATCTTGAAGATTTAATTCTTCTTTAGAACTTTCTAATTTTTTAAGCTCATTTAAAAGAAGTAGTATTCCTAAAATAAAAGCTAAGATATCTGCAATGATAGCACTCCATAACATTGTGACAATACTATGACTTAAGGTTGCAATAATTATAATAGCTGGGACAAAGAAGATAACATCTCTAGCTAAAGCTAAGATAGTTGATTTAACACTGGAACCCATTGATTGTAATAAAATAGAAATCGATTTAATTAAACAAGTAAATATAATTCCACCTAAGAAAATTCTTAAACAATATTTAGCATATTCTAAGTATTCGATACCATTATCTTTACCAAAAATATTAATAATAAAAGTTGGGAAAAATTCAAAGATAATAAATGCTAAACAACCAATAATTAAATTAATTACTAAGATATATTTAATTGTTTCTTTAACTCTTTTAGTCTTACCAGCACCCATGTTATAACCAATAATTGGCATACCTCCTAAAGAAACACCAATCACGATGGAAACAACAATACCGAAGATTTTCATACAAATACCAATAACAGCTAATGGTGTTACAACCCCATATGTTAAACCAGTAGATGCCATTGTCATATAACCATATTTACCAACGACATTGTTAGCAACTGCTATAATAATAACAATCGCTAATTGAGTTATTAAAGAAGCTAAACCTAAAGAAAGAGCTTTAGTCCAAATTCCTTTATCTAATTTTAAAGATTCTTTATTAATTTTAAATGATTTTGCTTTAGTTAAATAAACTATACTTACGATAAAAGTTAAGACTTGACCTATTACGGTCGCTATAGCGGCACCTTTAACACTTAAGTTAAAAACAAAGATAAATATAGGATCTAAAATAATATTAGAAATCGCCCCAATTAAGGTAGCAAACATCGCATAATTAGGACTACCATCATTTCTAATTGAAGCATTAAGTCCTTGACCAATAATATAAAATGGTAAACCACAACAAATTATTTTTAAATAATCTTTGGCATATTGGTAACACTCTACTTCATTTGGGTTAGCGCCAAATATTCTTAAAATTTGTTTACTAAAAATAAAACCAATAATTGTTAAAACAATAGCTATAAACACTAAAAGAATTAAACCATTGCCAATAGATTTATTAGCTTTTTCTCTATCTTTAGCCCCTAACGATAAACTAAATAAGGCTGCCATACCATCACCTACTAATAAAGCAAAGGCTAAAGAGATGACAGTAAATGGATAAACAATATTCGTTGCCGCATTACCAAATGCTCCAGCACTACTCCAACCAATAAATATTTGATCAACAATATTGTATAAAGCAGCTACTATCATACTAATAACACATGGAATAGCAAATTTTTTTATTAACTTAGGAATGCTATCTTTTCCTAAATCTAATTCTTTCATGATATTCCTCCTTATTTTCGAGCATAAAAAATACGTAAGCCATTGTACAATTGGACTTACGCATTTAAGCTACTCATTGAATATAAATGAACTTATTTTTTTTGACATTATTTATTTTGTAAAGGAATCATGATAAGTACTCATAACTTCTTCAAGAGAAAGATATTTGTGATCAGTAGCATATTTTAAAGTCATAACTTGATTTTTTAAGATAAACTCAATTAATACTTCATTACTTAAATAATCACTTTCCTTATTATCACGATAATCTAAAAGATTATAAAAAACATAATCAGTTTCTTCTTCAATTATTTGTTTTAAATCTTCATTATGAGAAACACTATAATAAGAACAACCTTTACCACTTAAGCTAGCAGGAATTAATCTTTTACCATCAACCCAAATATTAATAGTATCAATTAAATTATTATTAGCATCATACATAGCAAAGTCAAAACCATGTCCATCACATAGGAAAGCACCGCCATATTTCTTACTATTTGATACTATGTTAATAATTTCATTTATTTTATTTTGCTTAGTTATTATTCCTAAATCTTTATTACCACTTTTAATAACTATTTTATTTGTTTTATTTAATTTATCTATTGTCTTTTGAGGAATATTTTTACCTTCAGAAGGATTATTATTTTTTTCTTGATATTCATTTATTAGTTTAGAAAAATCAATGTCGTTATTAGGAGTATGAGTATAAATAGTTATACCTTCATAATTAACTTCATATTTTTGATAGACTTCATATTTTTGATAAAAATATTTATCAAAATCTTTCATTACATAATAATCATAAGTTCCATTAACGGGAAAAACTATAACATAAAGATTATCAGGATGATCGCTAGCATACATACCTTTAAAGTAAGCTATTTTGTCTTGATCATTTTCTTTAATATCACTTAATGGAATATCGATTAAATCATCAGTTTCTGTAACTAAATAACTACTTAGTTGTTCTTCTAAATAATTTAATAAATTTTTATTTAAGCCATCACTATCTTGAGATAAAGGACAAGTATATTTAGTAGTTTTAAATAAAGTCTTTTCTTCTTTGTTATTGCAATAATAATGATTTACTAATAAACCTTTGTCCATACAAACCATTTCGCCATCATTATAATATTCACGAATTTTAAGTAAAGGACTATTATTTAATAATTTAGCTTGTAATGTATCCACAGCAATAAAAACAACTAAGATAACTATAACAATTAAAAATATTTTTAAACCTTTTTTCATATAAATCTCCTTACAATTTAATATAAAACTTCTAATTAATATATCGTCTTTTAAAAGAAAAAGTTTCAAATTATTAATTATTTTTTCTTTTTTAAAGGAAATGCTAATCTCATAAAAGGAATAATTGCAATAGTAAAGATAGCAACAATAATAAATAGCTGATATGTTTTATTAACAATCGCATAGTAAACAGTATATATTAAAAAACCAATAGCATAGATAAAAAAGGTAAGACGAAAAAAATATTTAAAGATATTAGATAACTTTTCTTTATTTAAAAGATAAAATAATCTTTCAAAAAAGATAGCAAAAGAACATATAAGAAAAGGACTAATAATTATTCTGGCAAATAATTCATTTTGAAAGAAAGCCCATAATAAAAAGATAAAGGCAAAGACAGCAGTTATCATTTGACGAATATAATAAATATTTTTCATAATGTCCTCCCTAAACTATTAATTATTATACCATGAAAAAAGTAAAGCTAATATACTTTACTCTTTACAATAATTCATTAATTCAGTATCAGTTTTTTTACTATTCTTTTCTACTACCCAATATTCATTATCTTGATCAAAATTACAACGATAAACATCATAGAATAAAGTATCGTAATAAAGGACATTACCAATATATTTAGTATTTGTTCTAAACATAGGCGCTTCTTCGTTATATTTAACATTTATATAATCAGTAACTAGTAAAATACTCATTGATATAGTAAAGATAAGAATCATAAGTAGTAATCTGATATACCATTTAATTGAATTTAAAATTCTTGTAATACCTATCATAAAGATAATAATACCAAAGACTGAATAAATAGAACCCCAACTACTCTCACTTGGAAATATCGTAATAGCTGAAATAGCAATAAATAAACCAAAGATAATGATAATTACGGAAATAACTTGATTATATTTAGTTATTCTTTTTGTTGAATAATCAATCGTGTTAACAATGTTTTCTTCAAACTTATCTTGGTACTCATCTTTATTTAATTTTTCACCACTTAATAATTCATTAATCGTAATATCTAATTTAGCACATAATGGTTTAAATAAAGATAAGTCTGGCATGTTTTTGCCATTCTCCCAATTACTTACTGAACGATCAGTTACACCTAGACTTTCAGCTAATTCACTTTGAGTTAATTTTTTCTTCTTACGACATTCAACAATGAATTTACCTATTTTTTCTTGATTCATATTTTTTCTCCTTTCACATTAAATATAAAATGTAAAAGTTATTTTAAACACGAAGTAAAACTTGAGTTTCATATTAATTGTAACACTATTTTAATTTTTTATTAGCTCTAAATATCATGTATATCGACATAATTGTATTTATTATACAAACGACAAAGCCCATAATACTAGTCATTATTATTTTAAATTCACTATCATTAGCACCAAACTCTGAAACCATCGCAACTTCTAAAGAAATCAT
>CANPXB010000048.1 GCA_947585595.1 uncultured Bacilli bacterium | reverse complement strand
TACATACTCTTCTAATGAAGTCGGTCTTATCGTTTGATCAAATTCCTCCAAATTATTTTCTTTTTCGGCATCAACAATTCTTCCCATTGTTCTCCCCCTTTACATAATCATAAATCTCTTTCCATGTATTACATCTTATATATTCATTATCATCTTTATTATATGTATCAGTAATAACCAAACCTCTTACACCATAATCTAAAGCATCATCTATATTAACTGGATCATTATCAATAAATAAATCAATATCCATTCTCTTACATACTTCTCCTTTATTAATTGCTCCAAGTATTAACTCATGATACTTAAAATTATTTCTTCTTAACCAATCTACAGTAATACTTCTTACTCTAATATTATCATTTCTTCTGGTAATAAAAAATACTTCATAACCTTCATCATATAACATATTGATATATTTATTGGCTTCATCCATTACTTCTAAATCTTTATAATAATTAACATTTCTTAAATAAGTAATAAACCTCTTAGCATCATTTACTTGCCAATAAAACATATCAACTAAATATAAAGCATTTCTATCTTTAAACCCTTTACCTTTAACATACTTCTTATCATATTCTAAAGCTAATCTAACTATTTCTTGATGAGTCTTAGCAATTGTATCATCGACATCAATTCCTAATCTCATATTACCTCATTAATAACTTCAAAGCATCCTTAATCTGTTGTTCAATAGGTAACCCTGCATCAATATTAGGTAATATTCTCTTAACATCAGCTCTTTTATATCCTAAACTATCTAATACTGCCATTAACTCATCCAAACCATCATTCGTAAATAAATCAGTATTACTAACTAATTTACCCTTTAAATCTAAAATAATCTGTCTTGCTACTTTATCTCCTACTTTAGGAAACTTAGTTAAATATAAAATATTCTCTCTTTCAATTGCATCATATACTGCATCTACAGGACTAGCTAAGATTGGTAATGCTAATCTAGGTCCAACCCCCTTAACATTAATAAGTCTTAAAAAGAAATCCCTTTCCTGTTCACTTCTAAAACCATATAAAGTAAACTCCTCTTCCCTTACATGCGTATATATAAATACCTTATATTCCTTATCTTCTTGATATACATAAGGATTAGCAACATACACTAAATATCCTATTCCATTATTATCTAAACTAATATAATTAGGTCCATAAGAAGTAACTTTCCCTACTATATAATTAAACATTTAATACACATCCTTACATCTAAAGTATACCATACAATTGTACTAATTAAAAGAAAAAATTAACTATTTATTCTTTCATTAAATACACCAACCCCAGTTTCTAAATCAAAATCAACATTAACTAAATTATCTAAACTATTAATATTAATATCTCTAACATTACTAGTTACATTAACTAATCCATAATAAGTAAATCCATTAGATATATAATTAACTTCATGAAGTCCCATAAACATATACTCTACTAAACATCTATTATCTACACAAGATAACCTCTTATTATCAATAATTAAAGTACTATTATTATCTATACTAAAATAAACATTATCTATAATCCCTAAAGCACTATTATTAAAATCATTACTAACATTAATCTTCTTATAATAAAACTTACTTCTCTTAAATAAATTACTCTTACCTACTTGTTTATACTCTATATCATCTAAACTAATCTTCCTATTACCATAAAAATACTCATTAATAAACTCCGTACTATTATTATATATCTTACTATCTCTATAATAAGTATTATATATACTTTCTAAAGTATTCTTATTATACATAAGATCAATTACCTTATTAAAATCTTCTATCTTTAACTTATCTTTATTACTTAATCTCTCATATACATAATCATAATTTCTTCCATTAAACTCCTCTAAATACTTCTCTTTCTGATATCCATCATAGTATGAATAACAATATAAAATATATATTAAAGATATAATAAAAATAAATAAAAAAGCTGTTATCCCTATTGTTAAAGACATATTCTTATCCTTCATTTTAATCCCATCCTCGTATAATAAAAGTATAACATAATAAGAAAAAGAACTCCATCTTATGATGAAGTTTCTTACATTTTCAACCAGGATCATTTATTAGTCGCACCACCTGGAAGCGAGAAACATTTACATACTCTTAAATGTATTTTAAATATACTATAATTAAAATATTCATTAAATTATAGGTGTACTAAGATATTTAGATAATACTTCTTTAGGCATTCCATTTGATATTAATTCATTTATAACATCTTTACGGCCTTCATTAATACCTTCTTTACGGCCTTTATTAACACCTCTTTTAATACCTTTTTTATATTCCTTTTGACACATATCATTTTCATAAAATCTTTTTATAGCATCTGCTTCTTCCAATGATGTATACATCACATCATCTTTATATGTTTTTACTTTCTCCATAACACCATACCTTTCTTAGATATCTTAAATATAAATTAATATTCATAATCTACTATCAAAACAATACTATAATTAAAATATTCATTAAATTATAGGTGTACTAAGATATTTAGATAATTCTTCTTTAGGCATTCCATTTGATATTAATTCATTTATAACATCTTTACGGCCTTTATTAATACCTTTTTTAACACCTCTCTTAATACCTTTTTTATATTCCTTTTGACACATATCATTTTCATAAAATCTTTTTATAGCATCTGCTTCTTCTAATGTTGTATATAGTTTATTATTTTTAATTATTTTTTTTAAATCCATCATAACACTCTCCCTTTCTTTATTACCTTTAATACATTCAGCCATTTGTTCAAAACTATTTATCATAAACATATTATAGTCCAAAACTTTTTCACTAGTTTTATTAAATTCTAAATCAGCTACAGTTGGTAAATAAACATTTATTATCCTGACACTTTTTAAATTAAGATTATTTTTTTTATCATACATAGTATACTTTGATATTCCAACTTTTTTATTTTTTCTAAACTTAAATTTATTTAAATTAACTTGATCAACCAATAAATTATTTCGATAATCTTCAATTGTCCCTGACTGAACTATATAAAATTCACTAGCAATTCGAAATAAATAAGCTTGATTACGATTCATAAGATATTTTCCATATACATTATTTATTTCAACATTTATTTTTCTGCTTTGATCTTTTGAAATTAAGAAAAAATCCAATATTACCATTTTACCTTCATAACTATATGATGGTTGCACTTCACAAGAAAAATCAAAATCTGATATATCATATCCAACAAGTCTACCGATTACTCGATAAAAGAATTTCTTAGTATCAACACTTCCTTTTAACCATAGTATCTTTATAATTCTATCTTCAGTAATACAATGAAAATTACGAAGTTCAAGCGGTATAGATGAGAAAAAGTCAACAGGTAAATGTTCCATAAAATTCACTCCTTTCACTATATATATTCTGCATTAATACCCTGATTTCCTTCTTTTTTAGTGAAATTTGTGTAATTATTTTATGAAAGCAATGTTATTTGACACTATTATTTTAAAGAAATGTCAAGTCTTTGTGAAACCTCCTCTTTACTCATTCCTAACTTTAACAATCTTTTAGCAATCCCTATATAACCTTTTTTTATTCCACCAGTCAAACCAATATCTCTACCTTTAAGATAATTATTAAAACCTATAGTTGTTTTAATAACATCAAACCCAGCAGAATTGACACAATCATGATTAAATTCACTTATAAAACTAAAATCTCTTACATTCTTCTTCATTATCTTATCAACACGAATTCTTAATCTATTTGACAATTCTTCCTTAGTTAATCCAGAATTTAACAATTCTTCAATAATCGCCTTTTTACCTTGGTGTCGATAATAATATTTATTTCTACAAAAGCCATCATATACTGACTCATAAAAAATAGCACCATTAACACTATACTTAATCAAATTAAGGTTTAAAATACACTCATTACGTTCTTTATCTCGTTTACTCATCTAATGCACTTCCTTCCTCTAATTGATTTAATATCCCATCTATTGATCTATTTAATCTCTCTTCTAATTCCTTCTTGGATATACCAGAATCCATTAATCTATTAATAATTTCTTTTTGTCCTTCAATAAAATGATATCTTTGACTTTTTTCTAAACCTTCATCAAAGCTATTAGCTTTAATTTCTTGATAAGTAAAACCTGCAATTTCCATAAGATAATTTTTTCTATATTTAAAATCTTTCTTGTAATAATATTCCGTTTTCTCTTTACTAATAAGTTTATCAACAGGTATCTTTATTATTTTAGATAATTCCTCTTCCGTATATCCAGACTTCAATAATTTCCTTATTGCTTTATTTCTACCTTTAATCACTCCAACCATTAAACCATCATTAATTCCCTCTTTAAATTTTTCTCTTTTTTCATCGTTTTCTTCTAATCTTTTAAAACAAATACCATCCAGTTGACTCCGATAAAATCCAGGATACGAATATTTAAATTGTTGTATATCACTCTTAAGCTCACTAAAGGTTTTTACCCAACGTATCATATTAACATCTCTTTTCTTATAAATTCATTGTATCATAGATAATACTATTTGTATAGACATAAATGATACAAATTATTAACAAATTAATTCAACTAATATCAATTTAGCTTACCTACAATGTCATTAGTAACAGTTTCTGCTGATGAAAGTACACTTACAAGTAAAAGTTCTTGTACAAAAAATATTTAGACAAAAAAAGAAACTCACACATATGAATTTCTATAATATGAATGAAAACTACTATCAAATGACATATTTATCATTTATATTTTTTTCATTACTATTTAAATATTTAATAATTTTAGGATTATGTGATAACTTAATTGTTATTATATTAATTAAATTATGGGTGTACTTAGGTATTTAGATAATTCTTCTTTAGGCATTCCGTTTGATATTAATTGATTAATAATATCTTTATGACCTTTGTTAACACCATTGTTAACACCTTTTTTATATTGCTTTTCTAATATTTCTTTTTTTAAATCTCTCTTTATTTCATCCTCAAGATCCTTCATATACAAATCATAATTATAAGTCGGAATAGTTTCATCCTTAGATTTTTCTTTAACTTCCTCCATTACTTTCAATCTCCTTTCATTATTTTCAGCTAATAC
>CANPXB010000047.1 GCA_947585595.1 uncultured Bacilli bacterium | reverse complement strand
ATTATTTCTAATAAAGATGAAGAGTTAATTGATATTAAATATAAAGTAATTGATTTATATGAAAACTATTATTTAGTAGTTAATAAGAATAATAAGATGGCAGTATATAGTAGAGATTATGAACAGATAGTTGATTTTAAATTAAATTATGATAGTTTATTAGATTTTGATTTAAGAAGTAATTTTAATAGTGCTAGATTATTTAGAGCTGGTGGTCGTTTATTTGTCGTTAATAACTATATGGAAGATGAGAATAAGACAGAGTATGAAAAACATAATGTATATGTTATTAGTAATGGTAAAGTAAGTGAGACTATTAATGAATTAGGTTTTAATATTAATAATTTAATATATCTATATGATAAAGATTATAATGTTAAAGTTTATGATACTGATTTTAATTTATTATTTACAGTTAAGTTAGATGAAGTAAAGAAAATAAATAAGATTAGTTTAGTATCTAATAATATTATTAATATTAATTATGTCTTAAATAATGAAGAAGAAGCTAATAAGTATTATGATAAATTAGGTAATGAAGTTACATTTAATGAAGGGGAATTAGTTTATCGTAATGATGAATATGTTGCTTATATAAAAGATAATAAGACTTTAAATGTTTTAGATAATGAAGGTAATTTATTAGATAGTATTAGTGGTAGTAAGATTACAGTGAAAGGTAATTTTGCGATTGTAGATAATGGAATTTATGAAATAGTTAAAAAGGAAAACTAAGTTTTTCTTTTTTTGGTAGGAATTGGTTTTATATAATTTTAAAAATATTAAATAATAATACTAGGTGATCAAGATGAAAAAGATATTATGGTTAATCTTATTAATCTTACCAATTATTGTTTTAGCTTATAGTGATTATATAATCCCTGGTGGAGAGACTTTAGGAATTGAAGTTAATAGTAAGGGAATTGTTATTATAGGATTTTATAAAGTAGATGGAAAAAGTATTAATACTGATTTACAAGTCGGCGATAAGATAATGGCAGTGAATGGCGATGAAGTATTAACAACTGAAGATTTAATTAAAGATATAGATAAGTATATGGAAGATGATAAAGTCTTAATTACTTATGAAAGAAATAAAAAAGAATATAATGATTATTTAGAATTAGTTTTATATAATGGAACTTATCGTACAGGTTTATATGTTAAAAGTGGAGTTTTAGGAATTGGGACCCTTTCTTATATTGATCCAGAGACAAAGGTATATGGAGTACTTGGGCATGGTTTAAATTTAAGTGAAACACAAGAGAAGATAGATATTAGAACTGGGTATAGTTATGAAGCATTAGTAACTAGTTTTAAAAGAAGTACTAATGGTAATCCTGGTAGTAAGAATGCTAATATAAATAAAGAAAAAATTGTGGGAACAATTGAAAGAAATAGTAATTATGGTATATTTGGTTTATATAATGAAGAAATAAATAAAAAGAAATTAAAAGTAGGAAAGTTAGAGGAAGTTAATTTAGGAAAAGCTTATATTTATACTACTAATCTAGATAATGAAGTAGAAGAATATGAAATAGAAATATTAGAAATAGATAAGAAACATGATGAAAAGAATATTTATTTTGAAGTGACTGATAAAGAATTACTAAATATGAGTGGGGGAATTGTTCAAGGAATGAGTGGTTCACCAATTATTCAAAATGATATGATAGTAGGAGCGGTAACAAGAGTTTTAGTTGATGATGTTACTAATGGATATGGAATAAGTATAGTAAAGATGCTTGAAGAAGGGGATAATATTATTGAATAAAGGCTTATTTAAGCCTTTTTTTACGTTAAGTAAATATTATTTTAGTTGGTTTCATTGAAGAAAGTATCTATCTTTGTTATAGTTATTTTAGGTGTTGTAAGATGAAACGTAAGGGAGTATTAATAGTAATAAGTTTATGTTTAGTATTAGCGATGGTAATACTTTCTTTTGCGTTAGTTAATCATAATAGTTATGCTTTAAATAATGAAGAAATACCAGAAAAGAATATTGAAGTATTAGAACCAGTTGATGATTTAGTATGGAATGAAGATTTATACTTAGAAGCTAAAAATATTATTTTAGTAGATAAAGAAGTAGCTAAAGAAGATCCAGCAGTTGAAATAAAGAAGAATGATCAAGTAAAAGGTAAAGCTAAAGCAACAACAGCCAAAAAAGCAGTGGAAAAGTATGAAACTAATGAAACTAGTTTAGGAATAGATGTTTCGACTTGGCAAGGTAATATCGATTGGAAGAAAGTTAAAAATGCGGGTATTAATTTTGCGATGATTAGATGTGGTTTTAGAGGAATGGATTCGGGAGAAATAAAGATGGATTCATACTTTTTAAAAAATATTAAAGGAGCGATAGCTAATAATATAAATGTTGGAGTTTATTTCTTTTCAATGGCGAAGAATAAAAATGAAGCAATAGAAGAAGCAGAATGGGTAGTTAATTTAATTAAGGATTACGATATATCATACCCGGTAGCTATTGATACAGAAATATTTGACAAATACCGTTTAAAGGGTGTTAGTTATAGTACTTTAACTAATAATGCAATAGCTTTTAGTGACTATGTAAAGAGTAAAGGGTATACACCAATGATTTATTCTTATGCTAGAGCATTTAATCAATATTTTGATACAGCTAAGTTTGATAATTATCGTATATGGCTTGCTCAATATAATGATGAAGCAACATATAAAGGAAGATATTATATGTGGCAATATACAAGTAGTGGTAGTGTACCAGGTATAAGTGGAAGAGTAGATATGAATGTTTCATACTTTAGTGTTACTAATGATGCTACTAAAAGAAGTATTGTTAATGGAGTATATAAACCAGGTAATTTAGATGAAGTTGAATTTAAAGAATTAGAGATGAATACAACGTTAACTAAAGATGTTTCTTTAAGAATAAGTCCTTATACAACAATACCTAATAAAGCGGGAATTTTGAATAAAGGAACAAAGATTAAAGTAGTAGGTTTAGGTAAAGAATGGGTTAAGATTATCTATGAAGATAATACTTATTATATTAATGATGTTAATTCATTTGTAATGAACTTAGAAGAATTAGAATTTACAGAAGTTAATTTAACAGTTAAAGTTAATAAAGAAGTAGAAGTATTATATAAACCTTATGATTTTTTGTATGATAATGTTTATAAGAAATTAAAAGTTGATGATGAAGTTATTGTTATAGGTAGTAATCCGGAATATGTTAAAATCTTATTAGATGAAAAAGAGTACTATGTTAATGATATAGAATTCTATGAAATACTTAATGATAATGTATATCGTCCAAGTAGTTAAGACCAAATTGGTCTTTTTATTTGCCTTATTTTAAAAGTTGTGTTAGAATAATCCCCATTAAAAGGGGGACTTTTTATGCAAGTAGGTATTTTTGGGGAGTATAAACAAGCTATTGATGAAATAAAGAACAGACTTTTACAATTATATAATAAATATCAAGGATGTCATTATTTATTAGATAGAGATCATCAAGAACAAAAAGTGACAGATCAAGAATATTTTTATGCTAAGAAATTAGCTATATTTACTTATGATCCAGCAGTAAATCCAAAGTATATGTTAACGGAAGAAGAAGCGAGATTTGTTAAGAATTATGGCGATTTTATGGATGGTAATGAACTTAGTGCTGATTTAGTAAGAAGAGATTTATTGGATAAATTAGATAAGTTAAATAGTGTTGGGGATGCAATAAGAGTATTTTATTTCTTAGAAAATGTTAATGAAAAGAAACGTCGTGAAATATTTATTGAAATAATAAATAATTATTATGATCCACAGATTAAAGAATGTGAAGAAGAAATAGAAAAATTAAAAGCTGCTTTAGGTAATAATTACTATGCTAGTCTTACTTATTATCGTGTTAATAATACTTTACAAGGTTTACTTAAAGATAAAGATAAATTTATTAAAGGAGCTAGTGAAGGTAATTTACAACAATTTATGACTTTAGCACAAGAATTTTATAGTTTAGATTTAAATTATTATACTTGGTATAAAAAAAGATATATTAATGATGAATGTCAAAAAGAAGTAGAAGTTACTGATCAAGAAAGTGATATTGATGAAGCTCAAGGAATGGTTAGTAATTTAGGTGATAAAGAACAAGAATTAGTTAAAACAAGTGAAGAAATAACTGATATATCATTAATCTTAGCTAATTTAATGGGTGAAGTTATTAGTATCGGAATTGATGAATCAGAGAAAAGAAAACCTTTATTTAAATCTAAAAAAGTTAAAGAGAATAATAAAGAAGAATTATTTAAAATCTTTGTTGCTTATATGAATTACCCAATCTTTGTTAAGTATTTAGAACAATTTGGACTTGAAGAAGATGTTAATTTAAATAAAGTGTTTGATAATTATTATGTTAAGCATTATAATAATGCAGGTTATATCGAACCAGAGACTTTTAAGAAGAGATTACTATTAGAAGCTATTAGTTATTTAAGAACAGTAATTGATACTTTAAAAGAAAAAATGGAAGAAACAAATAAGAGTTATGGTGAACTAAGTGAAGATTTAGGAACAAAGATGAATGATATTAGAAGATATGCAACAATTAGAAAATTCTATGATAGTAGTAAAGATAGTAAAAAAGTAGTTGATAAACCTTTATTAGATATAGGATTTAGTAAAGAAGAAATAGATCGTATATATGAAGATATGAAAAATTATTTAGCTAGTACAATGACTAAAGAATACTTAGATGGACCTAATTTAAATATGAAAGCTGGTAATTAAGATGATAGATGAAAAAATGATAAATAGTGTAAAAAGAACTTTAAGTTTCTTAGATGGACTTAATAATAAAACAACTGATGAATTAAAAGCAATAATTAAAAGTCAAGGTTTAAGTTGTAATAGTTTTACTAAACAAGAGATGGTTCAAGTTATATTTGAAAAATATATAACAGGAGAAGATTTAACTTATTATCATCGTTATTTAGATTATGCTAGAAGAAAAAATGTTGATGCTATGAGTGATACATTAGATAATTTAACTGGTTTAATTGCAAGAATTGATAAAACATATGAACAAAGAAAAGATATTACAACGAGAAGAAGAAATGCTTTAAATAATATTGATGGTGCTAATAAAGGAATGATTAATTTCCCATTAATTAGAGCTAGTATTGCTTATTCGCATGTTGAAAGTAGTAAAGATAGTTATATTCATACAAGAACTGTTGATGGAATGAAAAGAGCCAGATTAAGTGATGAAATAAGTGATATTGCTAATCGTGGAATTATTGTGAGAGCTGTTAAAGCGAATAGAGTTAAAAAATTAAAAGAAAGATTAGAAGTTCATAATCAAAGAAGTATACCTAGAGTAGATAAAGCTCATGATAGATATAAAAGTGATGTTAAAGAATATACAGTTGTTTTAAGAGAGTTATTCTATGACTTACTTGATAATATGGAAGTAAGAAAAAGAGCTTATATGTCATATATTTTAGTTATATTAAAAGATATAAATTATAATGCTGATGATTTAGGTATTAAGGAACCAACAGAAGAAGAATTAGCAAATATTGATAAAGAAAGTATTTATAAAGCATTTTTAGATTTTGCGAAGTTTGAAGACGCTGCTACATTAGATAGTAAAGAATACTTTGATAGATTAAAAGAATTTATTACATATTATGATCATACGATAGTAAGTAGAGCTGATTATAAAATAAGTGCTTTAAATAGTAAGATAGCTAAATTATTTGAAGAACAAAAAGAAATAGTTAGAGCTTTAATTAGTAAACGTGATAAATGTTTAGATAATGGTCAATTTAGTGAAGATGAAGAAGATACTTATTCATTAGTCTTTACAGGTCTTGATAGTAGTAATAAGAATTAGAATGCTTTAAGCATTCTTTTTTTAAAAATAAAAAAATTTATGTTATAATCTTTATAGTAAGGGTGTGTAGATATGAAGAAACACGGTTTACTTAAGACTATTTTA
>CANPXB010000046.1 GCA_947585595.1 uncultured Bacilli bacterium | reverse complement strand
TCTATTAATCTCGCTTGATTATATAAAATCTTCGTATATTGAGCTAATTTATCTTTATCTTTCTTATATAAACTCTCTAGTTCTTTAGCAATAGGATGATTTTCATTTATTTCTAAAACTACTTCAGCTTTAACACTCTCACCAGTTGGCATTGAATTCATAATCTTTTCCATTTCTAAAGAAATATTACCTTCTGTACTTAAACATACTGGATGATTCTTAAGTTTATTTGTAAACTTGATATTCTTAACTTCTGGTAAAGATTTCTTCATTACTTCAAACATCTTTTCCGCATCTTTATTATGTTTTTCTAACTTTTCTTTTTCTTCTGGTTCATCTATATCAGTATCTTCAGAAGCTACGTTAGCAAACTTCTTACCATCATATTCCATTAATGCTTGAATTGTAAATTCATCAACATAATCACATAGATATAATACTTCATAATCTTTATCTTTAAATCTTTCAACATTAGGAAGCATATCTATCTTATCAATACTTTCTCCAGAAGCATAATAAATCTTATCTTGTTTATCTTTCATCCTATCAACATATTCTTTTAAAGTAATACGTTTCTTATCTTTAGAACTATAGAATAACAATAAATCTTGTAATGCTTCATTATTCATTCCATAACTACTATAAATACCATATTTAAGTTGCATTCCAAAAGCATCAAAGAACTTTTCATACTCTTCTCTATTATCTTTAAGTAATTCTTCTAAAGTACTCTTAATCTTCTTTTCTATACTCTTAGCAATTAATTTAACTTGTCTATCTTGTTGTAACATCTCTCTTGATAAATTAAGTGATATATCTTCACTATCTACTAAACCTTTAACAAAACTAAAGTAATCAGGTAGTAAATCAGCACACTTATCCATAATTAATACCCCATTAGAATATAGTTGTAAGCCTTTTTCATACTCTTTAGTATAGTAATCATATGGTGCATGAGAAGGTATAAACATTAAAGAATTATATGCGATCTGACCTTCAACACTACTATGTATAACTTTTAAAGGTTTTTCAAAATCATAGAACTTATCAGCATAAAAACTATTATATTCCTCTTCTGTTACTTCACTTTCATTACGTTTCCAAATTGGAATCATACTATTAATAGTTTCATCTTCTACTTCTTTTTCCTTTTTATCATCATCTTTACTTACTTCTTTTTGCATAATAATTGGATATTTAACATAATCAGAATATTTCTTAATAATACCCTCAATTCTTCTAGGTTCTAAGAATTCATCATAATTATCAATATCTGTATTATCCTTTAAAAATAAAGTAATTAAAGTACCTACTTCATCTTTTAAAGACTTACTAATACTATAACCATCGGCTCCGTTACTTACCCATTCATAAGCTTCATCACTACCAAAAGCCTTACTAAGTACTCTAATTTCTTTAGCAACCATAAAGGCTGAGTAAAAACCAACACCAAATTGACCTATTATATTAATATCTTTATTCTTCTCATTCATTTCTTTAAACAAAGAAGAACCACTCTTTGCAATAATACCTAGATTCTCATCTAGTTCCTGTTCACTCATACCAATACCATTATCTAAAATAGTAATAGTTCTATTTTCTTTATCTAAATTAATTCTAATACAAAAATCATCTTTATCTAACTTAACCTTACGATCAGTTAAAGATTTATAATACAACTTATCAATTGCATCGCTTGCATTAGATATTAATTCTCTTAAGAAAATATCTTTATTTGTATATACTGAATTAATCATTAAATCTAATATTTTTTTAGATTCAGTCTTAAATTGTTTTTTCATCAATTTCATCTTCCTTTTGTTAACTAATTGAATAATACCACTCTGTATTAGCACTGTCAATAGTTAAGTGCTAATATAACTAAAACTAATAACTATCCCCAATTTATATAAATAAACACTGTGTTGATTTTATCTGAAAACTATTATATAATTGAATTGGTAGAAGGTGATTATATGGATACTAGAATATTAAACACTAAGAAAAAAGTAACTAATACTCTATTCGTCTTACTTAAAGATCATCATCTAGAAGATATAACTGTTTTAGAACTATGTGAAAAAGCTGATATTAATCGTACAACATTCTATAAATACTACAAAGATGTCGATGATCTAGTTCTTAAGATTGAAAATTCTTTAATTAACGATTTAAAACAATATATTCCTGAAATTAAACGTAATTATTTAATTTCCTTTACTAGTAAGATTCTTGAAACTATCTATAGTCGTAAAGAAACTTATACTAGATTACTAGGAGAGAATGGCGATCATACTTTCTTAAGAAGAATATTAAAAATCGTTTATAAAGAAAGTATTGCAGAATGGCAGAAATTATTAAAGAAAGCTTCAGCTGAAGACTTAGATAAAATATATAGTTTTATCGTCGATGGTTCTGTTGGTATAATCCGTAACTGGATTAAAAACAATTGTAAAGAAGATCCATCTAATATTGCTCTATTCATTAATAAAATATGTATGAGTGGTTTAAGTAGTTTTATTTAAAAAATAAGAGTTAATCTAAAATTAACTCTTTTCTTATGCCTTTATCATCATTAACTTCATTAAAGATAACTCCTAGTTTCCCATCACTATTAACATATAACTGATACCCATTTTGTTTAATATTACTTAATGAATATAACACATCTTCACTATCTATATTATTTTCAATCTTTGTAAATAACTCTTCTTCACTTAAATCATATATTTTTAATAAATCTTCATTACTAAGAATCTTACCATTTTCTAAAGAAATATTATAAACTAAATCATTATCTTCTCCCATAACTCCATTAACATAGTAATAATACTTTAAAATAACTGATAAATACTTCTCACCCATATAGTATTCATAATCTACAACATTACCATTAACTAACTTATTATTACTTAATACATAATTCTTACTACTATTATTAATAAATGTTTTAATTTCTAAATTAACATTATCAACATCACTAGATACAATATTAACAACTAAGTTTTTTAAGATATATTCTTCATCATTTATTAAAACATTTCTAACATCATCAAAATAAACATAATCTTTATTATTATCTTTCTTCTTTAATGTAAATTGTTCTTCTTGTTTAACTTTATCTTCTTCTATAACTTTATCAACTTTTTTACAACCAACTAATAAAAGTAAACAAAGTAAGATTAATAATATCTTTTTCATTAATACCACCATCTAAATTATAACAAAGAAAAAACAGACTTTCATCTGTTACTACTTACCTTCTTTTTTATTTTTAGTATTTTTCTTAGTATCTTTAGCTACTAATCTAACTTTAACCCCTCTAGAATAACCAAATTTCTTTTTTACACCTTCAGGTAAATTTGCTTTATAAGTTCTCATAATGCACCTCCTTTAGTAACAACTAAACAATTATAACATGTATTATACAAAAAATACACTAAATTTCAAGAAAAATCAACAATTTAACAATTGAAAGAGATATAGCTAAGATAACTCCTATCAATAAAACAATAAATGTATTAGAACTATATTCCTTTTTCTTTTTTAAAACATCAATAATTATCCATAAATAAAATAAACCTAAAAAGATTAAAATAGCTATTAAATTTAATAAACTAAATCGCCCAATTAATACAAATGGATAAATAATTAAGAAAAAAATTAAATAAAGAATAGAAAAGATATAAAACTTGCCAAATAAGATCTTAATATTATCAGGAACTTCTGTTTTATATTGCTTTTTTATTTCTTTTTTCTTTTTCATCATTACTTCATATTCTCCTCATAAGCTTTTCTAACAGCTAATGCTAGTTGATCAGCACAAGAAGTCCCACGAGTTCCACATTGATTACCTTTCAATTTTTCTTCAATATATTGAACTGTCATCCCATCCAATAATTTAGAAATAGCTTTTAAATTACCAGGACATCCACCAATAAATTCAATATTAGTAATAATATTATCATTAATATCAAATCTGATAATTCCAGAACAAGTTCCTTTAGTTTTATATTCATACTTCATATATATCACCAATAAAATGATACCACAAAAAAAAGAATAAATAAATTATTCTCTTTTATTGTTGATTATTATTAGGTTGTGTAGGATTCTCAGGTTGTACTGGTTGTACAGGCTGTACAGGTTGAGCTTGTACTGGTTGTGGTTGAACAGGTTGTGGTTGTACTGGTTGTGGTTGTACTGGTTGAACACCTTGTACAACAGGACCATTTTGAACAGGACCTTTATTTCCTAAACCATCAATTAAACCATTTGGAGTTACAGGAGCTGCAGCATTGTAAACTTCTTTGTTATAACCATAAATTGGTAACATAATGAAACCAAAGAATACCATTAATACTACCCATCCAGTATCTTTACCAAACTTCTTAGATAAGTTAAAGTAAATATTAACATTAACGAATATAGAAACTAGATTTAGTAAACCATTAATAAATGAACTATCAACAAAGAAACCAATAACAGTTGGTAGTAAACCAATTAAGAACCAATACCAATTTAAACCTGCAACTTCACATAATACATAATTATTATAGAATGGTACAATAGCTGCCCATCCTGGACGTCCAGCTTTAGTGAATAATTTCCACATACCTATTATATAGAATACTGCCCAAGCAATCATAACAAGCAATAATACTAATATAATTCCTAATCCTAAAGCTAAAATTCCTTCTAATGCACTATCATTCATTTTTTTATACTTCCTTTCTATTATAAAGTATACATTTGAATAAATATGTTGTCAATAAACACGGTGCATAAAAAAAAGGAAGTTTTAAATACCTCCACCATCTAATTCATATTTATAATAAACAAATGAATCTGAGTATCGATCTATCTCTACCCCAATATACATTCCCTCTTCATCTGACTCTTTAACTAAGTTAATTGAAGAATAATCAGAAATATTAACGAAATCTTCATAATCTTCTAAATAACTAACATATTCCATATAATCAGAATCAGATAATTCTCCATCACAATATTCATAAGTTACTTGCATCTCATCATTCTTATAAGATGTTTCATAATTACAAATATTTCTTCTTCCTACAACATAATAAATAGTTGGTATTTCATCACCAGATAAATCAACATATTCGACACTATTTTGATTAGACAAAAATACTAAGACAATACAAGCGATTCCACCAATTAAAGCTACAACACCTACAATAGCTATTATTGGAATACCAATTGCTAAAACAATTGGTATACTACTCTTCTTATTCTGCTTAACCTGAGGTTGAATAGGACTTACTACATTACTACCTCCTATTGGATTACCACATTTATTACAAAACTTATCATTACTATTAAGTTTATTTCCACATTTACCACAATACATCTTTATCACCACTTTAAATATATCACACTTATAAATAATTTTTTAAAAAAATAAAAATTACTTTACTATAAATTAAATAACTTATATAATAACAAACCAAATAAAAGTGACTATCTATAAATAAAATTAAACTTATCACTATCTTACAAGAATTAATATCTTTATATTTAAATAATAATTTAACTAAAAATACTTATTTAAACTTAATATCTAATACTCTTACTGAATTAATTCAAATACTAACATATTATTCCGAAGATAATCATTTATTAAAAGCCACTACTTTATTATTAAAAAGTTACTTAGAAGATTTATCTACTAGTATCAATTATCGTCTTCAAGAAGAAACATATACTCATTTACATCAATTATTACTATTCTTTTATCAACATAGTTATTTAAATCCTAAAATGACTATTAATTCTTTATTGACTAATTCTTTAAATCCTGATCAAATAGCTAGATACGAAGTGGCATGTAATTACTATTATGAACAATTATCTTTTACTTGGTTTAAAGAAGCTAATAAACCTTTAAAAGAAGAAATATCTAAAGCTAATTATAATAAAAGTTATAATATTGAAACTTATCTTAAAAGACTTATTACTAAGTATTATACTAAATCTAGTTTAGATAATTTTATTAATGAATTATTACTTATTTTAAAAGAATATGAGAGTATTAATTAAGAATATAGTATATTTATTCAAAAACTATTAATAAATGCTTTA
>CANPXB010000045.1 GCA_947585595.1 uncultured Bacilli bacterium | reverse complement strand
TTAGTTAATGAAGCTAAAGAAAAAGCAGATAGTAATTTAACAAGTAATAATGGTAAAGGTATTTCTGTTGGTTATGCGGCATCTACTAATCACTATGAATACCAAGTTATAAGAAATTATAAAGAATAAAGACTGCTAAAGTCTTTTTTCTATTTATCTATTGTTTTAAATAAAAAATCGTAATACTATATATAGTAAGGTGTATAAAATGAAAAAGAGTAGTAAAAAACAAAAAGTTACCTTTTATGATATGTTTTGGTTATTTATCTTTGGTAGTATTTTTGGTTGGATATATGAAGTTTTATTTAGTTTAATTGTTCATCATATTTTTATTAATCATTCAGCTTTAGTAATCGGTCCCTTTAATGTTTGTTATGGAATATGTGCTTGTGCCTTAACTTTTTTATTATATCGTTATAAAGATAAAGGCTATCTTCCTTTATTTGGTATTAGTTTCTTTTTAGGCTCTATTTTAGAATACATAATGAGCTGGGGAATGGAACTAGTCTTAGGTTTTTCATCTTGGGATTATAGTGATATGTTTTTAAATATCAATGGTCGTGTTTGTTTAGTTATGTCTTGTTTATGGGGCCTTCTAGGTATTGTCTGGATTAAATGGATCTATCCGCCTATTGAAAAACTAATAAGAAAAATCCCAGAAAAACTAGGTCATAAACTAGTAGTTATTATTTCTATTTTCTTAGTCTTAGATCTAGCTTTAACTATTAGTGCTGGTATTCGTGCAAAAGAATGTGCTAAAGGTATTCCTCCTCATAATGCTTATGAAAGATTTTTAGATAAAACATTTAATGAAGAATACTTATATAATATGTTTAACAACCATTGGAGTGATTAGATGAAAGCTTTAATTCTATCTTGTAATACTGGAGGTGGCCATAACTCATGTGGTCGCTATATTCAAAGTGAATTAATATTAAATAATATTGAATGTGATTTTATTGACTACTTTAGTATTTTAGGTCATAAACTATCTAAAAAAGTTGAAAAACTATATTTAAAATCAACAAGTGGACAAGGACATATCTTTAAAAATGTCTATAAATTAGGAGAAACCTATAATAAAACAGGTTTACCAAGTCCAGTCTATGAATTAAATAAATTAGCTAAACATAAATTACAAGAATATCTTGATACTAATAAATACGACTTAGTTATCTGTCCTCATTTATTTCCATCTATGGCTATAACTGTTTTAAAAAAAGACGGCTATAATATTAAGTTAATAAATGTCGCCACTGATTATACTAATATTCCATTTTGGAATGAAACTAAACCAGATTACTTTGTTATACCAGATAAATCTTTAATAAGTGAATTTACAAGTAAAGGAATAGATGAAAAAGTATTATTACCAATCGGTATTCCTGTTTCTTCAACTTTTCAAAAGATAACAACTAACTTAAATTTAAAAAAGGATAAACCTAATATTTTAGTTACTTCTGGTAGTATGGGATTTGGTAAACTAAAAGATATTGTAAAAAAACTACTAGATAATATTGATGCTTATATAATAGTAGTATGTGGTAATAATGAAAAACTATATCATCAATTATTAAAAATAAAAAATAATAATTTAATAGTTAATGGTTACATAAATAATATGAATGCTTATATTAAAGAATGTGATTTAGTTTTAACTAAACCAGGTGGACTTACTAGTACCGAAGTAGCAGTTTTAAATAAACCAATGATTCATATCATGCCCATACCTGGTGTTGAAAACTATAATGCTAACTTCTTTAAAAATAATCATTTAAGTTTAGTATCTAATACGATTGATGAAATAATTGCTAATACTAATTTACTATTAAATAATAAGGAATTACAAAAAGAATTAATTAATAATCAAAAAAAGGTCATTAATAAAAATGCTTCCAAAGATTTAGTAGCATTCCTAAAAGAAAATATTTGATATAATATTAATAGAAAGAGTGATTATATGAAAAAGAATATAAAAGTAACAGAAGCTATATTTCCTATGCCTGTCTTAATGATTGCTACTTATAATGAAGATGGTAGTGTTAATGTTATGAATGCGGCATGGGGAACAATGATTGATCGTGACATCGTCGGTTTAAATTTAACTGAATCACATAAAACAGTGCAAAATATTAAAGAGCGAAAAGCTTTTACTGTAAGTATTGCTGATGCTAAACATGTCAAAGAAGCTGATTACTTTGGTGTTGTTTCAGGCAATAATAATCCTAATAAATTTGAAAGTAGTGGTTTAACAACAACTAAATCAAGTAATGTTGATGCCCCAATCATTAATGAGTTTCCTATCTGTATGGAATGTGAATTTATAGAATATCAAAGTAATGACTATGGTATTGGTGTCGTAGGTAAAGTAGTTAATGTTTCAGCTAATGAAGAAGTAATGAATGGTGATAATGTCGATATCACTAAAGTAGAAGCAATTGCTTTTGATCCATATACTCACGGTTATTATAAAGTAACTGATAGAGTAGGAAATGCTTTTAAAGCTGGTTTTGAATTAAAAAAATAACAAATCAATTATGAAGATTTGTTTTTTTTAACTCCTTATCTTTTAATGTTAAAGGGAATGACGGATCAGAACTATTAAATACTTTTATTCCAAGAGTAGTAGCATAGTTTTCAATAGTACTCACAAATTTCTGAAATTCTTCTTTAGTTAAAAAAGTAAATGAAGATAACTTAATAAAGCCATCTACTTCTTCTAAACCATAAGGTATACCAATTGCTTTTATTTTATCAAAAGGAATAGAATCTTTTACTTGTCTTTCATCAATAATATCACTAAATCTTTTATCGGGATTTTCTCTTCGAAGTTTTATTAATTCAAAACGATCCATTGTTGAAGCATCAGAAATAAATACTGGCATTTCTGTTTCTATATCAGAAGAAATAACAAAACAAAAATTATTTAATACATATTTATGAAAAGCATTATTAGGATACTTCTCATAAACATCTTCACCTAAATATTCACAAACACTAATATAGTCATTTTCATTAAAACCCGTATTATTAACATCATTTCTTTTAGCAGCTGATTTAATCTCTCTATCTCTTATTATTTCTAAGACTTTTTTAGTAACCAAACCATTTATTACACCATGAAAATACATTGTAATCACCTTAATTATAGTAACATGAGTAAATAGTTTTTTCAAATTTTCACATTAACTTAAAATATTCATGATATAATATTTATGTTATTACAATTAAAGGAGTAAATATCATGAAGAAAAAAGTTTTTATTATTGTTTCAGTTGTCATTTTATTATTAGTTATAATTATTGGTGGTTATTTTATATTTTTTTACAAACCAGAAGCTAAAAATGAAGATGCTCTAAGATTTAAAGAAGAATATGAATCTTTAAATAATACTGTTAGAAAATCTGATGGTGCTAATTACAATAATGTAGATGTTCCAGAAGATAATCCAATTAAATATATTTCCGTTGATGAAGCTATTGATTTACTAGATAGTAAAAAAACAATTATATATGTAGGCGCTAATTGGTGTCCATGGTGCCGTAACATGCTTAAACCTATGCTTGATGTTGCTGAAGAATTAGAAGTAGATACAATTTATTATCTAGAATTAGATGATGATAAATCTAATTATGAAGTTAAAGATGGGGAATTAAAAAAGGTTAATAATGGTTCTGATAGTTATTATAAATTATTAGATGAATTAAAAGATTATTTAGAAGACTATGAATTAACTGATGATGAAGGAAATACTTATAATACTGGAGAGAAAAGAATATATCTTCCATTCTTTATTACTATCAAAAATGGTGGTATAGTTGAAGCTAAAGGCATAAGTAGAACTTTAGAAGAAGGACAAGATAAATATTCAGAAATGACTGATAAACAATATGATACTTTATATGAAGAATTCTATAATACTTTTAGTAAAGTATATCCATCTGATTCATCATGTCCTATAGATGATGAGTGTAACTAATTAGCAATCATATAAAGATTGCTTTTTTCGTGATATAATATTCTTGAAAGAAATGGTGAGTAAAATGAGTAAAGAAAGAATATTTAAATTTTTAACTTTTGTTTTTGCAATTTTAACTTTTATTGGAATTGGTTATGTTCTTCTTCATAAAGGACAGGTAAGTGCTGGTTATGCGGTAGTACCTTGTATATTTTGTATTATCTTTTCTTGTTTATGTCCTACTAAAAAGAAGAGTAAGAAGAAAGGTAAATAATTATGGATATTAAAGTAATAACAATTTGTGGTAGTATGCGATATGCCAAAGAAATGATGAAAATAGCTGAAGAATTAGAATTAGAAAAAGGTTATGCCGTAATTCAGTGTGTTTATAATGTTGATGGTAAAACATATGAAGGACTAGATGCTAGTACTTTAGATAGAATTCATCGTAAGAAAATAGATATTAGTGATGCCATATATGTTGTTAATATTGATGGCTATATTGGTAATAGTACTAAAAATGAAATTGAATATGCCAAAAAGAATAATAAAGAGATAATATATCACGAACCGATAGAGTAATAATAAATTAAAGTAAACCTCTAGTATGTTTAAAAAGTAACTAAAAAATATTATATTTCTTCTTGAAAGGAGAAAAAATATGAACCAAGAAAAAATTGGCAAATTTATTGCTAATGCTAGAAAAGAAAAAGATTTAACTCAAGAAGAATTAGCCGAAAAACTAAGTATTACGAAGAATGCAGTCAGTAAATGGGAGAGAGGTTTATGTTTAATGGATATGTCCTTATTAAAACCTCTTAGTGAAATATTAGGTGTAAGTATAAATGAAATACTAGCTGGCGAAAAGATTGAAGAAAAGGATATTGAAAAAAAGAGTGAAGAGAATATCATCAAATTGACAGAATTAGTCAATTTAAAATCGATGAAATATGGTATTATCGGTATGTCTTTATTTTCCGTTATTTTAATGTTAATTTCCTTTTTCAAAGATAAACATATGTCTTCCATTGTTAGTTTACTATGTGCTTATAACTGCGTTACCTTTTTAAGTCGTTATAAAATAGGCAAAGATAAAACAGATTTAATTATTGGAGTATTATTTTTTATCGCCGTTATTTGTAATACTATTGCTTATATATTAATGTAAAAAAAATAATATCAAGTTTAATTCTTGGTATTATTTTTTATTTGCATATTCACTTTTTAAGATACTTTCTATTTCTTCTGGAGATTCTTTGCAACCATTTTCAAGCCATTTTTTGATAATAGCATTAAGACCCGCTTTAAAAAATTCCATATGATAATCAATATATTTATCATCATATAATTCTTTTGATAAATTATAGTCATATTCTCTAATAATAAAATTATGATCCATCTTTAATTTAAAATAGGTATTATAAAATATTTGATTATCTTTTATATGCCTAAATAGTTTTAAAAAATCATTTGAATTATTTTTCGTATCTCTTTCTTCTTGGTATAAAAATGATACTTCTTGTTCTAATTCTTTGCCAATCTGATCTGCTAAATCATAAACATCAAGATAATTAACATAGAAAGTAGAACGATTTATTTTAGCAAGTTTACAAATATCAGTAACGGATATTTCAGTTATTTCTTTCGATTGTAATAGATTAATAAATATTTTACTAATTTTATCTCTTGTTTCTTTTCTTCTTTTATTATTTGGAGTATTCATTTAATCACTTCCTTTAATTGGACAAATGTCTATAAATTGTTGATTGTATTCCTTCGATATTTAGATTATATTAAAAATGTAATAAAAAGACAAGTGTCTAATTATTGGAAGAGAGTGATAAGTATGTCTAAAATCGTAGATGCTAATAAGAAAATTGAAAATGCTGTTGTTGGTGGTTACAAGAAAGTTGAAGACACAGTTGTAGGTGGATATAAGAAGGTTGAAGATAAATTTGTCGATACTTTCTTAAAACAAGATAGTGAAACAGTAGAAGAAGCTAAAGCAAGATTAAAAAAAGAACAAGAAAAAAGACAACAAGAGCAACATAAATATTCTAAAACAACTGAAGAAATACAAGCTGAAATTAAAGAAAAATTAAGTAAATAAAGTCATATGGAGGAAAGATTATGAAAAAAGAAACTTTATTAGAAATTATTTTAGGAACTATTGGTGGTTTAGTATTTGCCATAGGTATGTGTATGTGTTTAATACCTGAATGGGATTTATTTAAAGTAGGTGTTGTAGTAGCAATTTTAGGATTTAT
>CANPXB010000044.1 GCA_947585595.1 uncultured Bacilli bacterium | reverse complement strand
TACTTATTTTAAAAGAATATGAGAGTATTAATTAAGAATATAGTATATTTATTCAAAAACTATTAATAAATGCTTTAAATGACCTAAAAACAGCTTTAAATAATAAATCTAATAAAAGAAAAAAAGAATTAATTGATCCTGATCAATTAACTCTTAACTTAATATCATAAATTATTCTTTATAATAAACCATTTTATATCTAGTTTCTGTCTCTTCATAAAAAAGAAAACCTAACCTACTATATAAATCTATAGCTTCTTTATTATCTTTATATACCCATAAATAAACTATCTCATTATTATTTAAAACATCATTTATTAAACGACTACCAATACCTTTATTACGATAATCATCTTCCAAATATATTTCATCTAATAACTTACCATCTTCATAATCACTAACTAAGATACATCCAACTACTTTATCATTAACAATAACTAATTGGTAATTAAAAATATCTTTAGGTATTCTATCATTAACATAATCTTCAATTTGTTTTAATTCATCTTTACTTAAATTCTTAGCATACTTTAAAATTGTTGATAACTTATATTTTATTAACAAACTAATATCATCTATTTTAGTTTTTCTTAAACTATATTCTATTTTACCTTTAATATTAGCTTCCATAATTCACCAACTTTCTTTAATTAATCATTACGATCTAAAAACCATGCTAAGTAAACATCAAAATCATCAGGATGATGAACATAACATCTACACATTCTAATAAATAAAACTACATTCATTAAAGCTACTTTATATTTTCTATCACCAGGTAAAAAATCTAATATAATAGTCTCTCTAACATTTCTAAATAATTTAACACTTGAAAATATTGCAAAGTAAAAATCATATAAGATATCTCCTACTACTGGCATTGGATCTATAACTCTAATTAACTTATCTTTATCTAATAAAAAATTATGTACTCCAAAATCTCCATGTATTAAATACTTAGGAACATCATATTTCTTAATTATTTCTAAATCATCATAAACACTACTAAAATCATAATTTAAATCTTTAACAGCTTCATATGAATAATCTACTTCGTCTTTTAAAAACTGATACCAACTCTTCTTATGATCTTCATATAGATAACCATATCCATCATATCTATAAGGTTTATAATTAGTAACTATTCCAAAACACTGTTCAATAGTTTCCATTACATCTGGATAAGCTTCTTCCTTAAATTTAATTCCTTCAATAAATTCAAAACATAAATAACCTAACTTCTTATTATGACATATTAACTTTTGTATTCTATCTATCTTTTTATATACTTTAAAATATTCTAGTTGAGCTTTCATTGTCATTTCATCAACAGTCTTAACTAAATACTTATTATCAATACTAAATACTATTGAATCAGTTGTACCATCTTTATAATAAACTATATTATCTTTATTAATAGTTATTTTTAATTTTACTTCTAAATCATTGATAATGTTATCTAGCATATATATCACCTATAATCTATTTGCCATACCAATATAAGTACTTGGTTTTAATTCTTTAAGTATTTTCTTATCTTTATCGCTAATATCTAAATTATTTATAAATTCATCTAATATTTCTTTTGTAACTTTCTTACCTCTTGTTAAAGCTTTTAATTTATCATATGCATCAGGTATTCCATATTTTCTTAAAACTGTTTGAATAGGTTCTGCTAACACTTCCCATTCATTAGCTAATTCATTATTAATTAATTCTTCATTAACCATTATTTTATTTAAACCTTTTAATGTTTCTTTAATACCTTGTAAAGAATATCCAAAAGCCATTCCCAAATTTCTTAATGCTGATGAATCAGATAAATCTCTTTGCATTCTTGATTTAGGTAACTTATTAGATAAAGTAACTAACATTCCATTGGCCATCTCCATATTAGCTTCACTATTTTCAAAATTAATTGGATTTACTTTATGAGGCATTGTACTACTACCTACTTCATTCTTAATAACTTTAAGTAAGAAATAACCTCTACTTATATATAACCACATATCTAAATCTAAATCTAATACTATATTATTTAAATGTCTTATATTATCTAAAATATTTATTATATAATCATGATTCTCTATTTGGGTAGTTAATGGATTAAAAGATAATTCTAATTCATCTGTAATAAATTTCTTACATAACTTAACGACATCTATATCACTATAAGCAACACTTAAAGCACTATAATTACCAGTTGCTCCATTGAATTTAGCTTTAATTTCTAACTTTTTTAATCTATCTAATTCATTAGTTAAACGATAACTATATACTTTAAATTCTTTACCTATCGTTGTTGGTGTAGCTGGTTGACCATGTGTATGTGCTAAAAAAGCTATATCTTTATATTCCTTACTTAATTCATTTGTTTTATTTATAAACTCCTCTAATTTAGGAATATACATTTTATTTAAGAAATCTTTAATCATTAAAGCATAAGCAGTATTATTAACATCTTCTGAAGTTAAACCAATATGAACAAAAGAAACTAATTTATCTAACCCCAATACTTTTAACTTCTTATCAATAAAATATTCAATTGCTTTAACATCATGATTAGTAATACTCTCTTCTTCCTTAACTCCATTAAAAGAATCTATATTAAAATTATTACCTATATCTAAAATATTCTGTATATCTTTTTTAGTCCCAGTTACTATTCCCTCTTTAATTAAATAACTTAACCATCTAACTTCTACTATTGTTCTATATCTTACATAAGCATATTCTGAAAAATAAGGTGATAATAAATCTTTAATATCAGCATATCTTCCATCTAAAGGACATAATTCCATAGCTTTATATTCTTCCATAACACATCTCCCACCCTTACATATTTATTATACCAAAGAAAAAAGAAAATATCTTAATTAATACTTTCTTTTATCTTTAAAATCAATGCTTGATTACCATCTTCATTTAAGTGAATACCATCTACATCTAAGTAATTACTAGTACTACTAAATTCTGAAGTAAAATCAATAACATGTATATTATCTGTTAAGAGATCTTCTACAATACTCTTTTCATGATTATTAGTAACTAATATATATAACTCTTTTCCTTCACATAACTTAATTATCTCTTGATATTCTTCCTTAGTAAAACTAATACTATTATCAAATTCTAAAATAATCTTATCAGGTAATAATTCATCTTCTTTTTCTTTTGTAATAGTTTCTATTACTTTATTATAATTAAATTCTTTATCTGTCACATATTTAGCATTTTCAAATACATCATGTAATTTATCAAAAGAATTAATAAGTATCTCATTGCCAATAAATAAATACTTTGAAGTTATATCTTCTTTATATTGATTTAATAAATCTTCTTTTTCTTTATTAAAATTATCTAAATAAACATTATATATTGAACTATATATAACTTCACTATAAGCTTTAATTCCTTTACTAGTTAAATGAATACCATCCGCATAGAAATACTCATCATGTCCTTTAGAAGCTGTATTCCAATCAATTAAATGAACATTATCATATTGATTAGCAAAATTAAGTAATTTCTCATTAACATGAACATCCTCATCATTTGTCACATTCACCCAGAATATCTCACGATCTCCACATTCATCTACTATCGCTTTCTTACACTTCTCTGAACAATCCCCATTAGTACCTAAATTAAGTACTACTGGTCCTTCAAATAACTTCTTACTCTTTAAATCAACTATTATATCTTTAACTGACCAAGCTGTACGAGATACCTTTGCATCAACATAACTATTAGGAAACTGTTTATATAATCCATTAACTGCTCCAAGCATTACTGAATCACCTATTCCTACTACTGGTAATTGATGAACTTTCTCTTCTAAAGTACTCTCTCCATTTTCTAACTCCGTAAGAATATCCGCCCAGTTCTCTTTCTTCTCTTCAAATTGTTTAGCATACTCTTCTTGTTTTTGTTTAACTAAATCTTCATTTTCATGAATCTTATCCTCTAACTTTTGCATCTCAGCACGATAATCTTTAGCTGTTACAAACTTAAATGAACCAAATAAACTAATAGCTAATATTACTACTGTAAGTCCCATCTTTAAATATTTAAACTTAACTTCCTTATTTTTAAAATTCAAAATATATTTAAATAAATAACCTAAAACAAAACTACCTAAAGTAACAATTAAAACATTAAGTACAACTTTCGTATTAACTAATTGTAATAAATAGATAATTGGATATTGAACTAAATATACTACATAAGAAACACTTGCTAGATTACTAATTATCGCTTTATCAAAAATACTTGCTTTCTTACGACAAGGAAGTGTTCCATAATCTATTAAACGACAAGCAATTAAACTAACTAATATCATCATATATCCTAATTCTTTAAAAGTTGAATCAATAAAGATAAATGATAATACTAAGATTACTAAATAACCAATAAATATTTTATTAACTCGATCTTCTTTCTTTAATTCGTAAGGTACTAAATGACCATAATAAGTATGAATAAATCCTAAACACATACCAAGTAATAAAGAAAATAATCTAGCAAAAGTATTATAATAAGTAACCATTATATTACCTTGTAAACTAACTATAAAGAAATAAATAACACTTATTATAGCTAATATAATAGATATAATACAAGGAACTCCTTTAGAAAACTTCTTCTCTAATTTACGAAATCCTAGATAAATAAAAGGGAATACTAAATCAAATTGTAATAAAATAGCTATATACCATAAATGCATAAAAGGTGAATTAATATGCATCGCAAAATAATCTAAGTTAGCATTTAATTGCCAAAAATTATTATATCCAAGTAAAACCGAAAAAGTTTCTGGTTTTAAATTCATCCAATTAATACTAGGTATTAAAGATACAACCCCAATAGTTAACATAACAACTAATAACAAAGGTATATATAACTTAATAAACTTATTCTTATAATAATCTTTTAAAGAAAACTTTTTCTTCTTAAAAGCACTTATACAAGATAAATAACCACTTAAAACAAAGAATACACAGACAGCTAAAAAACCACCCTTTAAAACATTTAAATGATAAAATAAAACACCTAGACAAGCTATTAATCTAATATAATCTATATCTTTAAAATAACCCTTACTTCTCATATACATCCTCTTATCAAATTAATTATAATTAAAACTAAAACATAAGTAAATAATTAAATAAAGAGATTATATCTAATCTCTATATCTATTATAAATCATCGCATCTTTAGGAAATCCCTTTTTACTATCTAATAAAGTTCTATTTACTTTTTCTTGATAAAACTCATCTATAAAACCTAATATAGTATCAACAATATCATTAGCTTCTTCTCTACTTATATGGTATTTAAAACACTCTTCATCACTTATCATAACTGCCCTACGATGATATTCATAAAATATATCAGCTACATCCATACCTTCATTTATCTTTTCATCTACAAACGGAATATCTCTTAATTCTTTAATTATGTTAGGATTATTAACATCTATATTCTTTTCTGTTTGATACTTAATAAATGTTGTAGCTGAATGTACTTTATCAATCATTTTAGCTACTTTAGCTTCTAAAGTACTACTATTATCAAATTCATTTATTAATCTCTTAATATCTACAATACCATTAAATAAATTATTTAAATAATCAATAGCTATCTCAGTAACTCTATCTATTTCTTCACCAGATACTCCTTCAAATTTAGTAATATCTCCTGTAATAGCTTCCGGTAAATCATGACATATTATATAATCATATAATTTATCATAATTAATAAATTTATCTAATTTATTTTTAAGTATCCTCGCTATCAATAATAAATCTAATATGTGATCTTTAATATCTTCAAGACGTTCTCGTTCTACACACCATAATACTGGTCCACTTCTTCTAGTATCTCCTAAGATATCAAATATCATAAAAAGTTTTACTTCATTTTCCACACATATCACCTAGTTGTTAGAACAATGGTGCTAATAATCTTAATATTGCTTGCCATATATTTTTAAAGAAACCTACTTTAACATCTTTATCTTTTAATTCTTTAGATTCTTTAAATGTCTTATCAAAGTCTTCTTTTATCTTCTTAATTTCTTTAACATTTTCCATATATATTCCATTTTCAAAATGTAAATATAAACTACGATAATCCATATTAATAGTACCTACTACACTTCTTACATCATCAGATATAAATACTTTAGAATGAACAAATCCCTTAGTAAAAGTATATATTTTAACTCCACCCTTAGTAAGTACTTCAAAGAAAGAACTAGTTTGTGTATAAGTAATTTGTTTATCAGGAATACCTGGTACAATAATTCTTACATCTACTCCTCTTTTAGCCGCTCTAATTAAACTATTAACCATATCCGTATCAAT
>CANPXB010000043.1 GCA_947585595.1 uncultured Bacilli bacterium | reverse complement strand
ATTTAAACCTCCTTTACACTTTGTCTTTATCTCTTAAGTAAAAAATGATAAAATAAAAGTATAAAAATAATTAAATTAATATAAAAAGAATGAAGGAATAAAATGAAAAAAGTTATTACATATGGGACATTTGATTTACTTACACCGGGACATATCGCCTTACTTAAATATGCTAAAAGTTTAGGAGATTATTTAATCGTTGGTGTATCAACTGATGAATTTAATGCCATTAAACATAAACATTCATATTTAAATTATGAAGAACGAAAAATAATAATGGAAGCTATCAAATATGTTGATGAAGTCATTCCTGAAGAAAACTGGGAACAAAAAGTTCATGATATTGAAACTAATAATATTGATACCTTAGTAATGGGTAGTGACTGGGAAGGTAGCGATAAATTTAAATATCTAGAAGATTATTGTAAAGTTGTCTTCTTTCAAAGAGTTAGTGATTTCTCATCAACTAATTTCCGTAACTTTATCGCCAGTCACAAAGATGATGATTCTAAATAGTATTTAACTACCAATCATTATTGGTAGTTTTTTAAAAGGAGAATACATATGAAGATAATCCTAATTATATTTAAACTTCATTTACAAATAATTTATTTCTTTATTAAATTATTTACTAAACAAAGAAATAGAGTCTTTTTATTAAGCCGTCAAACTAATAAACCATCAATTAATTATGAATTATTAGCTGAATATATCGAAAAAGAAGACGATAATATAGATGTCAAAATAAGTTGTTTAAGAGTATCTGAAGGTTTAAATAAATTATTACATAGTTCTAAGAAGAATCTTTTAAAACAATTGCCTTTATTATTTAAAGAATTAGGTAATTGTTTAAAATATTATTTTACTTTGTATAAGCAAATGTATTATATAGCTACATCTAAAGTAGTAATTACTGATGGTTATAATGTCTTAATCAGTTGTTTAAAACATAAGAAACATACCTGTATAATTCAAATGTGGCATGCTCTCGCTGCCATCAAAAAATTTGGTTACCAATCAATTGGTCTTAAAGATGGTATGAATCCTAAAACTGCTAAAATATTAAATATGCATGCTAATTATGATTATGTATTATCTGGTTCTGATGCCATGAATAAACCATTCAGTGAAGCTTTTAATACTGATATCGAGAAAGTTTTATCAATTGGAACACCATATATAGATTATTTATTAAATATTAAAGAAACTAAAAAAGATGTATATGAATCTATTCCAAAATTAGATAAAAAGAAACCAATCATTCTTTACTCGCCAACCTTTAGAAAAGATGGAAGAGATGCTATCCAAAAAGTAATTGATAATATAAATCGTGAAAAGTATAACTTAGTTGTCACATTACATGAATTAGATGCGCAAAAGATTGATTCATCAAAGTATAAAGATATTATTATAAATCCTAAAATATCATATCCAATATTACTTAAAAATGCTGATTATGTCATTACAGATTATTCAGCTTTAATGATTGAAGCCGCCATTTTAAAAACCAAAATCTTATTATATGTCTATGATTATGAACAATATGAAAAAGAAAATGGTTTAAATGTTAATTTATTTGATGAATTACCAGGATATACTTCAAAAGATATTAAAGATTTAGTAAAAGTTATTGAAAAGAATTCATATGATGAAAAAGTTCTATTAAACTTTAGAAAAAAATTTATAACTAATCTAAGTAAAGATAGTACTAAGAAAATATATGAATTAATTAAAGGAGAATTAAAATGATCAAGAAAATAAGAAAATTTTTAGTAGATATAGCTAAGAAGAATGTCTTTTTAAGAAAAATATTTAGAAAAGTTAAAAACATTGAAGGTAAGATGGCATATCATAAGTATTATAAAAAATATAAAGTCGATGATAAAACAATTTTATTTGAAACATTTAATGGTCGTACCTATGGTTGCAGTCCTAAAGCCATCTATGAAAAGATGATCGAAATGAAAGAATTCAAAGATTATACTTTCGTCTGGTCATTTGTTGATCCAAGTAAACATGAAGTAAAAGAAAATAAGAATTTAATTATAGTAAAACATGATAGTCCAGACTATTATAAGTATTTATCAATCTCTAAATATTGGATTGTTAATTCCATAGTTGAAGAAGCTATTACTAAAAAAGATAATCAAGTATATGTTCAATGTTGGCATGGAACACCTTTAAAAAGACTAAGATGTGACATTGAAGTTGATGGTAGTGTTTTAAATACTGTTGAAGAAATAAGAAAAAGAAATGATATCGACGCTAAGAGATTTGATTATTTTATTTCTCCATCAAAATTTTGTACTGAGAAATTTACTTCAGCATTTAATTTAAAAAATCTAGGCTTAGAAGATATAATTATCGAAGAGGGCTATCCTCGTAATGATTCATTATTCCATTATACCGAAAAAGATGTTAAAAGAATTAAAGATAAATACAATATTCCAAAAGATAAAAAAGTTATTTTCTATCTTCCAACATTTAGAGATAACCAACATGAATCCGGAGTAGGCTATACTTATAACCTAGGCATTGATTTCGATTCATTAAAGAAAAAGTTCGGCGATAAATATGTTATTCTTTTCAGCCCTCATTACTTTGTGGCTAAACAAGTTGATGTTAGTAAATATAAAGGCTTTGTTATAGATGTCTCAGATAATGATGATATCAATGATATGTATATCGTTAGTGATGTCATCATGACTGATTATTCAAGTGTTTTCTTTGATTTCGCTAACCTAAAAAGACCAATGATTTTCTATATGTATGATTTAGATTTATATAAAGGCAAATTAAGAGACTTTTATTTAGATTTAGATGAATTACCAGGCCCTATTGCCGAAACTCAAGAAGATTTAGAAAAAAATCTAGCTAATCTTGATAAAGATTTCAAAAATTATGCTATAAAATACGAAAAATTCAATAAAAAATTTAATTACTTAGATGATGGTAATGCCTCAGAAAGAGTAATTAAAGTAATATTTAAAGATGTTATCTAGAAACTTTACCTTAAGAATACTAAAAAGTATTCTTTTTTCATACAATTATATAGGTGATTAGATGATAATAGATAATCTAAAAAATATCTTTATAAACGAAGCATATTCTATTAATCTAACTAATAATAAGCTATATATAACTAACTATGAAAAACTATTATCAATAACGGATAAAAAAATTATTTTAAAGTTTAATAACTTCA
Source organism: uncultured Bacilli bacterium (assembly GCA_947585595.1). Classification (GTDB taxonomy): domain Bacteria; phylum Bacillota_I; class Bacilli_A; order RF39; family UBA660; genus Coprovivens. The sequence continues at coordinate 4,064 of CANPXB010000043.1, read as the reverse complement.
ATCTTAATATTAAAGGTATGAATTTTAAAATAATTAAAATGTTAGACAAAGAAATTCTATTTAATGGTCATATTGAAAGTATTGAGTATATTTATAACTAATTTAATTGAAATATGTATTAATACTAAATCACCTAATAAGACCATTAAATACTTAAGAAACTTAAATATAAATATCTATAATATAAAATATCAAGAAGATAGTATAACAATTAAAATAAATCTCAATGATTTAGATAAAGTAGGTAAATACTATAACTATGAAATAATTAGATACTATGGTAAAACTAATATTCTTAATTATCTTAAATTAAATAAACTATCTTTTATATTACTATTTACTATAATATTATTTATTTTTATCTTAACTAGATTCATAATCAGTATCAATGTTATTACTGAAGATAGTAATCTTCAAAGTACACTATTAAATGAATTAGATAAAAATAACATTTATAAATATTCATTAGTCAAAGATGCTAATAAACTAAATGAAATTAAAGAAATAATTCTAAACAATAATAAAGATAAGATTGAATGGTTAAACATTGAAAGAAAAGGAATGAAGTATTTTATTAATGTCGAACCTAAAGTCGATAAAAATAAAGTTGAAGAAAAGCCTTATTGTCATATCATCTCCTTAAAAGATAGTATGGTAACTAGAATCATCACTAGTAAAGGAATGGAAGTCGTTGATGTTAATGATTCAGTTAAAAAAGGTGATATCTTAATATCTGGTGATATCAAATTTAATGAAGAAACTAAAAACCAAGTTTGTGCTAGTGGCAAAGTATATGGTCGAACTTGGTATACTGTTAATATCACTATTCCAAGAAATTATGAAAAGATAACTAAACTAAATAAGAAAAGATATAATCTTAAAATAAGTTTTAATAATAAACACTATCGTTTATTTAAAAATCGTTTATCAAATTACATAACTGAAAGCCAAGACATCGTCAATATCTTAGGTTTTAAAATATCTTTAGATAAAGATATCGAAGTTAAATCAAATATCCAAGAATATTCCGATCAAGAGCTTGAATTAAATATCAAAAAACAAATTGAAAATAAGATGAAAAATATCTTAAATGGTGAATATCAAATAATAACACAAAAAGTTTTGAAAAAAGAGCTAAATGATAGTAAAATAGATATGGAAGTATTTATAGTAGCTGAAGAAGAAATTAGTACAACTATTGAAGGTAATATAAATATGACTGAAAGTAATGAATAAGGAGTGAGTCTATGAGTAATCTATCACCATTTTATGATACATTCTATTGGGCAATTAGTGAAACATGGCCAATGTTAACTTTATTTGTTGTTATAATGACTGTTCTAAAAATATCTAGAGTCGTCATAAATCATGATAGTTTCATCTTTTATAAAGAATTTTATTCCTTATTATTCATTATTTATATTTTATTATTATATTTCTTACTATTAAGTACAGAAAACGCAACTAGTGGTATGAATTTTATCCCATTCCATGAAATGACAAGATACCAAATCGGTTCTAAAGCTTTCTTCTATAATGTTGTAGGTAATATTGCTTTATTTGTTCCATTCGGTTATTTTGTCTCTGATTACTTAAAAGCCAAGAAAGTACCTCATATTTTAATCGTTTCAATCATCATAAGTTTGACAGCTGAGCTAATTCAATTTAAAATAGGTCGTGCTTTTGATATAGATGACATTATTTTAAATGTTATAGGTTCAATAATTGGTTTTATGGGTTATATAAGTATTAGAGCTATAAGACTCCATTTACCAAAATTCTTACAAAATAATGTTTTCTATAATATCTTAGCTATAATAGTTTTAATTATTATAGTTATCTTATTTGGTAGTATTTGGGGGCTTAGAGTTTAATGGAAAATGATTACAGTATAATAGATAATGGTTTATATCAAGATTATGATTATTTATATAGCTTATTAAATCATACTTTAGAACATGAAAAAGTAAATAATGCTATTTTTTCTATAATCTTTGTTGATGATGATGAAATTCATCGTTTAAATCGTGATTATCGTCAAGTAGATCGTATTACAGATGTTATATCTTTTGCGTTTGAAGATAGTGATGATTTAGTGTATAATGATATTCGAGTGCTTGGTGACATATATATATGTATTCCCCAAATGAAAAGACAAGCTATTAATTATGGTCATAGTGAAAAAAGAGAATTATCTTTTCTCGCCGTTCATGGTCTATTACATCTATTAGGTTATGATCATATGACTAGTGAAGATGAAAAAGTCATGTTTGGTTTACAGGAGTTGATGTTAGATGACGAAAATATCAAGAGATGATATTAAAAGACATGGTTTAAAAAGATTTTATAAAAGTTTTACTTATTCAATAGATGGTTTAAAATATGCATACCGTTACGAACAAAGTATGCTAATCCATGTAATAGCAACGATTGGTGTTATTGCAGCTAACATTTTTTTTGGTGTAAAACCAATTGAATGGTTAATAACAATGTTAGCTATTGGTATGGTTTTATCTTCAGAATTAATGAATACCGCAATTGAAGCAGCCGTTGACCTAGTTACTTTAGAAATTCACCCATTAGCTAAAATAGCTAAAGACTGTGGTAGTGCTGCAACCTTTGTTTTAGCCATGATGGCGGCTGTTATAGGGTGTATAATCTATATTCCTTATATCATAGAATTAATAGGTATCTAATGAGAAGTGGTTTTGTAAGTTTAATCGGAAGACCTAATGTTGGTAAATCAACATTACTTAATTCCATAATTAATGAAAAAATAGCTATTACTTCTAATAAACCTCAAACAACTAGAAATATTATTCAAGGGGTTTATAATGAAGATGGTTATCAAATAGTATTTGTCGATACTCCTGGTATTCATAAACCAATTAATAAACTAGGTAAAGTATTAAATAAAGAAGCACAAAGTCTTACTAAAGATGTTGATGTTATTTTACTAGTTGTCGATGCTAAAGATGGTATTGGTCCTGGCGATAAGAAAATAATTAGCTCTTTAAGTAATACTGATTCTAAAGTTATACTAGTCCTAAATAAAATTGATAAAATGACTGAAGAAGAATTATATAAAGCGATTAATGATTATAAAGATCTCTTTGATTTTGCAGAAATAGTACCTATATCTGCTTTACAAAAAAGTAATATAGAAACATTAATTAAAGTAATTAAAAAATACTTAACTGATGATATTCGTTACTTTGATGAAGATACTATTACAACTAATCCACTAAATTTCTTAGTTAGTGAATATGTTAGAGAAAAAATATTTAGAATGACTGAAGAAGAAATACCTCATAGTATTACTTGTATAACATCTAAATATGAAGAAAAGAAAAATATTGTTAATATTACCGTTGATATTATTGTTGATCGTGATTCAATAAAGAAAATAGTAATAGGTAAACAAGGTTCTTTACTAAAAGCCGTTGGTACAGAAGCCAGAAAAGATATTGAAAGACTAATAGGTAAACAAGTATATCTTGAATTATATGTTAAAACAATTCGTAATTGGCGTGATAAAGAAAGATATTTAAATGAATTAGGTTTCAATGAAAAAGATTATATTTAATTGAATAAAAAAATCTTAAAGAACCCATTATATAATTAGAAAGGATGGGTTCTTTTTATGAATAAGAAAGAAGCTTGGAATTTATTTAAGAAAACCGGTAAAATAGAATACTATCTAAAATATAAAGGTAAAAAATAGAAGTGATAAATATGATAAGTAAATTTGAAGGTATAATTATAACTGAAACTCCTTATGGAGACAATTCTAAAATAATTAATGTTTTAACTAAAGAAAAAGGTTTAGTAGGGGTTATGTGTCATAACGCTAAAAGTCTAAAAAACCCATTACGTACTAAAACATTAAAATTTACTTATGCATATTTTCATATTAAATATAATGAAAATAAATTATCTACTTTAGTAGATGTTGATATAATTGATAATTTAACTAATATAAAAGGTGATATTGAACTTATAAGTTATATGTCATATATAACTGATTTAACTTATCAAGTAATAAAACAAAATGATGATCCTGA
>CANPXB010000042.1 GCA_947585595.1 uncultured Bacilli bacterium | reverse complement strand
GAAGATACTTATTCATTAGTCTTTACAGGTCTTGATAGTAGTAATAAGAATTAGAATGCTTTGAGCATTCTTTTTTTAAAAATAAAAAAAATTTATGTTATAATCTTTATAGTAAGGGTGTGTAGATATGAAGAAACACGGTTTACTTAAGACTATTTTAATTATTATATTAATAATTATCTTATTTGGAGGAGGAGCTTTACTAGCTTATTATTTTATTAATGGGGGAAGAAATCCTTTTGAAGATATTATTGATAATTTAAATAATGATAGAAAACTTAGAGATACTTATAATGGAATATATGTCTATACAGAAGAATTAAATGGAACTAAGTATATATATGAAGGTTGTAGTGTTAGTGAACTTAGTTATTATGTTTTAGTTGTTAATGATGATTATTATAGCTTTAAAAGCTCTTGTATGGGGACTTATCCAATAGAAGAGGGTAAGATTGATAAGTTAGAAATTAAAGAGAATGCCGCAAAAAATAATTATATTTTAGTATATAATGATCATGAATATGAAAAGAATGATTCCATTAATACAATTGAAACAAATAATGCGATTGCTAAGAGATTAAAAGAAATAGATTTAACTAGTTATGAGTTAATACTAAATGAAACAGAGTTTGAAGGGAATTATTATACGATATCAGCTAAAGTAAATAATATTACTTCTAAGTTATTATTTGGGTTTAAAAAGTTAGATGATAATACTTTTGATATTACAATTAATGATGGAATAAGAGGAAGTAATAAAGAATTTTATAAATATAATATGAAAGATTATAGTGTTTTACCAGTCTTTTATACTTTTGGTAGAGTCTTAGTAGTAGTTGAACCATTATATAGTAATAATAAAGCAACTTATAAATTTAAAGCAATTAGTGAAAATGGGGTTATTTATGAACTAGATAAGATGTTTCCAATTGTCGTAGATGGGGTATCTTTAACAACGGATAATAGTATTTATGTTAAATATAATCAAACAGAACGTAATTTTACTTTATTAGTTGGTTATAATGATAAGTTCTGTGTTAAAGATAGTGATAGTACTAATAAAGCTTATTATGAATTTAAGATTGATTATGATTATCTAAGTAATAATTTTAAGATGCCAGAGTTTATTAAATATGGTTTAGAAAATGAAGGCTGCGGATATGTAGAACGTCTTATGGGAGGTAATTAAAATGGTTGAAGCAATTATTACAATATTAGGGTTATGTATTACTTTTTTACCAGTCTTAATCTTCTGTAATTATTTATTAACTCATGTTAGTAAGAAGACAAGATTTGATTATCATTTAGAACTTGTAAGAGATAAAAAAGGTTTATTAGGGGCTATTATTGCTTATAGTGAACGTATTATCTTAGGTAGTTTAGTATGTGGTATTGGGATATTAATGAGTGAATTTTTTCGTAATGAAATTATCTTTATAACAGATGCTATTTTATTAGTAGGATATGTTATCGTCAAGTATTTTGATGAAATAAATGAAAAATAAAAAAAGAAGATGATATCTTCTTTTTTCTGTGGTATAATTCTTGTATAGTAGGGATTTAAAAATATGGGGTGGTATTTAGTGAAGTTTAAAGAGGAGTTTATAAAAGAAGTTACGAAAAGAATAAAAGAAAATATGGATATTATAGAATCAAGCTTTAATCTTGCTAATATTGAACTTGTAAAGAGTAAATTAATTGATATTGAACCAATAGAGTATCGTATATCTGTTTTACTTGAGAATGATCCTTATGTATTTTTAAATAAACTTATTTATATAATAATAAATAAACAAGAAGTTAAGGTTAGTAGTACTAATATAGCTTGTGATTTACTATTAGAATTAGTTAATTTAGTATTATTAGAATTTAATCTAGAAAGGATTGGTAAAATTGCAAAATAATGTTAATTTTAGAAAAGATTTAATAATTGGTTATTTAGATGCTTTAACTAATTTTGATTATGGTGATGAATTTAATCGCTTATTTGCCAGTGCTGAAGATTATTTAAAGGAAATAGTAGCTAGTTCTAATGATCGTGAGTTACTTGAAAGGGTTAGAAGAATAATTGCTTTTAAGGAAAAGAAAAAGGAAATTACTATTTAGAGGGTGATAAAATGAGATGTCCGAATTGTGGGGCTTTTGTTGAAGATAGTAAAACTGTTTGTACAATGTGTGGGACACCATTAAATAATGGCAATAACCAAAATACGGGATTTAATAATATGAATAACAACATGAATGGTATGAATAACATGAATAATGGAATGTCATATGGGAATCCTAGTGGGAGTTTTAATAACTTTGGTAATGCTTTTAGTTCAGGTAATACAAATAGTTCATATAATATGAATCAAAACTTTAATGGGAATCCAAATGCTAATCCTAGTTTTAGTACAGGTAGTGCATTTAGTAGTGGTAATATGAACCAAAGTTTAAGTAAAAGAACTGAGGAATACGAAAAGAAGTTTAATAGTTATCAAGATCAAGACTATAAAACTAATATTAAAAAAGAAGATAAAGATATATTTGATTTCTTTTCAGAAAATAAAACAACAATAAAAATAGTTTCACTTTTACTTTTATTTGCCATATTAGGATTTGCCGGATATAAATATTATCAACATAAAAATAAACCAGTAGAAGATGCACCTGTTTTTCTTAGCTTATATTTTGAAGTAGATTCTAGTTTACAACAAGTTGCTGGTAATTCAAATAATTCGATAGTATTTAATAAGAGTGGTCAGAAGGGTAGTGCTTGTTCAATATCAATTACCTATGGTACATCTACTTCTGGAGATCATGTAAGAGAGTTTTTTCAAAATAAAAAAAGTGCTTTAGCACCAGAAAGAGATACCAATAATCAAGTAGTTGATGAATTAAAAATATTTACAGCTTCTGATAGTAATATGTCAATAAATAATGCTCCTTGGTATTATTTAAATATATTTTATAAACCAGCTAAAGATGCTAATCCAACGGTTTTAAAATATAAATATTTAAGTAGTACATATAAAGGTTATTATTATGATATAGAATTAGTTAATAATAGTAATGATGCAGCATGTAATGCATCATTGGATAATTTTGCAAAATCTTTGAAATTTATTGATGCATAGGAGGGATTAAATGAAAAAGTGCCCAAAATGTGGAACAGTTTTAGATGATTCTAAGAAAACTTGTTATATGTGTGGTACTGTATTAAATAATAATTCTCCTTTAAATTTTGGTGACACTTTTGATAATCAAATTGGAGCGACAGTTACGAAGAGTCAAGATAATGTCTTTAATAATGTCGATAGTTTTAATCAAAAGCCGAATCAAAATGGATTTGAAACTTTTCAAAGTAGTGGAACAACTAATTTATTTAAAGATCAATTTAATAATTTAAATTCTATTCAATATGATGAGAGAACAGCTTTAGAAAAAATATTTTCTGATGATTCGCGTTTTAAAAGTAAAGATGAACTTAATGCGATGGCTAAAGCTGGACCTAGTAATGGAAAAAGTAATGAAAAGGGCAAAGGGGTTAATACAGCGCCTCCTAATAATAATGTTAATAATGGATTACCTAATAATACGATTAATAATGTGGTAATGAATAATCAACCTAGTCCGGTTATGACACCACCGCCACCACCACCTGTTCAACAACCACAACCATATAATGCCCAAATTAATTGGGGAGATAATCTAAGTGAAACAAATAAAAAAGTTAAATTTAATTTAAGTTTAACTTTTATCTTTAATTTATTATCATTTATTTTATTTGTAGCCGCAATGGTTTTTGTTTATTTTAGTTTCTTTAAACCTAAACAAGAAGAACATATTGAGTTTGGGGGATTAGTATATTCAATAAATGATGATTTTATTTTAAAGAAAGATGATAATTTTGATAGATATTATACTAAAGGTGAAAGTTGTACAATTAGTATTGCTTATGGTAATACCAATGATGTTGATGGCTTTGTAACAAGATATTTTGAAGATGTTAGAAGCGATTATGAAAATGTTGAAGGTTATACAACATCAACCGAAGAATTAAAGATAAATGGTAATACATGGCAAGAATTAAATGTTATAAAGTTACAGGAAAATCCATCAGGAACTGGAGGATTTTCACCTAGTACTAAGTTTAAATATGTAGCAATGGTATATAAAGGTACTTATTATGATATTAGATATGCTAATATGAATGATAATGGAGATTGCTCAGAAGCTTATGATAAGTTTATAAATTCATTAGCTTTTAAAGAAGAATAATTTAAGGGATGATAAGATGAATATTAATAAAGAAGAACTTAGTTCATTAAGAAGTGAATTAGAAAGCAAATATAATAAGTTAGAAAGAGAAATTAATGTCTTATATAGTAAAGATGATGAAGAACAAGCTATCAAGAAAGAAGAACTTCAAGACCTTGTTGATCAACAAATAGATTTAATTGATTTAATTCTTGGTAATTTAGAAATGACACCAGAAATGTATAAAGAATTAATGAAGATTAATAAAGAATATCAAGAACAATTAGGTGAATAATATGAAAAAAGAAATGAATAATTTCTCAGCTTTTAAGTTGTTCTATAATGAAATAATTTATAAAGATAATTCATCTATTAATTATTATAATGTTAAACGTAATATTACAGAAATAAGAAATATTGTTTTAGTTATAAGAAATGTCCCTAAGAATAATATTAATTTATATAATTTAAAATTAAAAAGAGCTAAGAAAAGAATTAGATATCATTTAGGTAAGATAATGGAATATAATAATGATATTTATAAATATTTTGATTTGTTATATAAAACGAAATGTCAAAATGAAATCGATTATGAAAATATGCCAAATATCTTAGCTAATTCTTTTTATGAAGATTATCTAGTATTAGAAGATGGTAGTTATAAATTAAATAATGTTGTACCTAAATATTCATCTTTAGAAAAGAAACAAATAAGAGATGAAGCTAAAGGGATGGATAGTTTTAATTATCTAGTTAAATTACTAGATAATAGTTCATATCGTTATTTATATGATAGTTTTCTTAAGAAAGCAACTTATCTTTTAAGTATTAAACCAATAAGTAATGAATCATATGAAGAATATGTTATAAGAACGGATAAACTTATAAAAGAATGTAGTCATTTATTTAAAAGATTAGAAAGAAAAGCTAGATATAGTGATGATTATGATGTTATTAAAGAACAAATGAATATTGTTTATAAAATTAAGTTTAATAATTGGGATACTGATATTAAGACAATATTAAGTAAATATTTTATTAAAGTATATGAAGATAAACAAAAAGAGTTTGGTTTAAAAGAAATATTTAATAATAGTAATGATATTACTTATGAAAGATATTCGGAATTATCAGAAATGTTAGATTTAGAAAAACAAAATTTAATGGATAATTTTGCTAATAATCATTTTATTAAAAGAAATAGTAATGATAATTCATATACTATAAGATTTAAAGAAGATTTAATTAATAATTATTTTGATGAAAGATATAAAAATAATTTAAATGATAAGAGTAAAGTATCAGAGTATGTTAATCGTGCATTAGAATTATATGAACTAGGAGCTGATTTAACTGATCAAATATTTGAAAGAATAATCTTTGATAGTAGTCATTCATCTGGTTTAAAAAGAAATTATGAAGTTAATAGTGCTTTATTAACTAAGATATATGATTTATATAATCCAGTATATTTAGTAGGTATTTATAGTAAAGCTAAAGATGAGTTTGAAGAAATGCTTGATAGACAAGATGAAGGATTTAAAGATAAATATCAAAAAGAATTAAATACGCGTAAGATGGAATATAATTATCATGGACCAATACCTAGTAAAGAAACAATTAAAACAAATGTTATTAAAAAAAGAAAAGAATTTATTATTGAGCATGCTATTACTGATTTAATTAGTATTGATGTCTTTGGTAATTATGATACACGTAATTATGATTTAAATATTATGGCTGAACCTTTAAAAATAGGGGAATTAGTAAATTTATATTTAGATATAAAAGATAAAATAAATAGTTATGATTTTACTTCAGTTAATTACTTAGATAAATTAGTTAGTAAGGAAGAAGAAGTAGAAAAGAAATTATTACTTAAAGCAGCGCAAGAATTTATTGTTAAGTTAATATATAATAATTTAAATTTAAACTTAGTAAAAGAAGAAGAGATAAATAATAAGTATCGTGATATTTGTTATGGTTATTTAAATGAGGAAATACTATTTATTAATGAAGATAAAGAAATAAATAATGATAAGGTATATAATGAGTTTTTAGAAGCTCGTAACGGATTTAAAGAAGTAAGTAAATGGGCTTATTTCATAAAGAATTAAGATGGTGATATAAATGTTAGAAAATTACATATTAAAGTATAAAGATTTACCAATTAATTCGAAAAGAGAATTCTTACTTAAAGAAGTAAAAGAATTACTTAATGAATTAGAAAATATCTGTAAAAAGAAAAATATTAATATTGATTTATTAAAAAGTTCTTCTTTAATAAAAAATAAAGATGTTTTATTTGAAGAAGATTACTATGATTTATTATTTATTTATATTATTTATATTAAGGAAGATTTAGCTCAAGTTTTATAAAGTACCTTTTGGTACTTTTTGTTTTGTGTTATACTAGGTATTAAGGAAGTGATAAAATGAATCTTGAAGATATGTTAGAGAAAATAAAAAGATTAGAAAATGGGGGGAATGGAACTAACGTTGTTTGTTTTATTGTCGCTTTTGATTTACTTTATTTTTTAAAGGATAATGATGCTAGAGAAAGATTTATTTATGAATATTATAAGAATGATAATGGAATGTTTACGGCTAATCTAAAGAAGATTTGTTATTATTGTGAATCTATTTTAATTGAAGATAATATTTATGATAATATGCTTAAGTCAATAGAGATGGAAGTACATCGTGAAGATTTAGTTAGTATGTATAATTACTATGATACAATGGATAGAATAGAAAAAGCTAATCTAAGTACAAAGAATATGGTTAGTGATGGCTTTAAGATTAGACTTTTAAAAGAAGTATTTGATCATAGTAATGAAGATTTTGTTAAGTTAGATAATAATGTTAAAGATTTAAAGAATAGATATGATAAAAATATGATTGATACAGTCGCAATTATTGCCATATTTATTGCGATATCTATTGGGATGGTAAGTGGTATTAGTTTTACTTTACAAGCTTTTAATAATATTACTAGTTTAAATGCAGGGACGATTTGTTTAGCTGTTTCTTTAGTCGGATTTGTTTTATTTAATTTGTTTTATGCTTTATTTATTTTTGTAACGAAGTTATGTGGTAAAGAATTTGATAAGAAAGGTAATTTTATTTTCGTTGATGTCGTATTTGTCTTACTTATTGTTTTTTTCGCTAATATAGCCATTTTTTAATAAAATTATGGTTGCAAGAATTATTAGTTTGTGTTATTATTAAATGGTCGATGGACCTCTAGCTCAGTTGGTTAGAGCATCCGGCTCATAACCGGGCGGTCGTAGGTTCGA
>CANPXB010000041.1 GCA_947585595.1 uncultured Bacilli bacterium | reverse complement strand
AATTACAAAGCCCCGTAATTTCAAGCAAAAAACAAAAATGAGCCAGCTTTCGCTGACTCTTCAGGGGGTTTTGGTTGATCTACTTCCACACTAATCGTGAAAGCAATCTAGCATGACATCCATCATGCTATTTTAATAATAACTTAGAATAAATTCTTTGTCAATATACCGAGTTTAAAATTAATCAATAAATTCTAACTCTTTAATTATCTTATGGAATTCAGGGTACTTATTAAAGTTATCTACTAAGTTATTAGTTATAAATTCAGTGGCATCTTTTTTACATTGTAATAGTATTTTAAAGTCTCTTCTGATATTAGCTATCTTAAAGACCATGTCACCACTTTGTCTTGTACCAAATAAATCACCTTCACCACGTAATTCAAAGTCTTTTTCACTAATATAGAAACCATCATTACTTTCTTCCATTACTTTAAGACGAGGTACATCCATATTACTAATTAAATAACAGTATGATTGAACATCATTTCGACCAACACGTCCTCGTAACTGATGAAGAGTTGAAAGACCAAAACGTTCGGCATTAAAGATAACCATCATAGTTGAATTTTTAACATCAACTCCAACTTCAATTACAGTAGTACTGATTAAAACTTTAATATTACCATTTTTATACTCTGCCATTATGGCATCTTTATCTGCGTTTTTCATTTTACCATGAAGTATTTCAACACGAATATTATTATGGAAAGCCATATCAAACTTCTCTTTTAGTTTGACAACATCATTTAGATTTGATTCACCATTTTCATCTTCAATTAAAGGGGCAACAACATAGATCTGATGACCGTTTTTTATCTCTTCGACCATATGGTATAGAACATCTTTTAAGTCTTTTTCTTTTACTACTTTAGTAATTATATCTTTACGACCATTAGGTTTAGTTTTAATAATAGATGTATCCATATCACCATAAATAGTTAAAGCATAAGTACGAGGGATTGGAGTTGCACTTAGATATAGAACATCACTCATAATACCTTTATTTTGTAAATTACTACGTTGATTAACACCAAAACGATGTTGTTCATCAGTGATAACTAAACCTAGATTATTAAATTTAACTCCTTCACTAATTAAAGCATGGGTACCAATTAAAATATCTATTTTACCTTCTTCTAATTCTTGATAGATTTTATTTTTTTCACTTTTTTTCATACTGCCGACTAAAAGACCAACTTTAATATCCGTATTTTTGAAAGTATCGGTAATACTAGCATAGTGCTGACGAGCTAAGATTTCTGTTGGAGCCATCATTGAGCTTTGATAACCACTTAAATAGTTAATATACATACCAATACTAGCGACACAAGTTTTACCACTACCAACATCACCTAAGATTAAACGATTCATTCTTTTAGGAGATAATAAATCATCATATATATCATTAACAGCATTTAATTGATCGGGAGTTAAAGCAAATGGTAAGGCATTAATAAATTCATCGACTTTATGACGATCTACCTTTCGACCTAATCCTTGATTATTTAAATCATATTTATGTTTTAGATAATTCATTTTAAACATAAAGATAAATAATTCTTCATATATTTCACGTAAACGAGCTTTTTTTAGAATACTAGTATTAGCTGGAAAATGAATAGCATAAGCAGAATCCTTCTTGTTCATAAACTTATATTTATCAACAAGATAATCAGGGATATAATCATCAAGATCAAGACGCATTCTAAAACATTCACTTATTAATTTAGATAAACCTTTAGAAGTAAGACCTTTAACTAAATGATATACTGGTTCAATCTTATAATCTTTAATTAAATCAAATTTAATATCATTTGCTGTAAAAGTATTCTTTTTACGATCATAACGACCAATTAAAGTAATAAGACGTCCTAGTTTTAAATGCATACGATAAAAACTACGATTAAAAATAGTTACATTTATAAGATAACCATCAGTATTAAGACGGAAAGTCATACGATTTAAGTTTCTTTTGATATAGCTTACACGAGGTTCAGTATCAATAATACCTTTAATCGTTACTATTTCATCTTCTGGAGCTTCAATTAAAGGAATTACTTTAATAAAATTATAACGATATGGATAATAAAGGATTAAATCTTCAACAGTATATAGATTTAATTTACTTAAATATTCAAAAGCTTTACTTCCTACTCCTTTAACTAAATTGACATCCATATGTATCACCAATAATATTATATCATACAATTGTTTTTTAGCTGATAAAGAAATAAAAGAAGCAGTTTAATATAAATATAAGTTAAGCCCCTTATAAAATTTAGTTATAGCTATTTTATGGTTTTTTACCTAAAGTTATAACCAAATGTGAAGTTGAAAAAAAAGTTAATTTTTTTTTAAATTTTTATGCAAAATCGTTGACAAAAAATGCTTTAAAAGTTAGTATATGAAGTACCAATTCACTTTATGGCGAATTGGTGCTAGTATCACACTAGCCAACCCCTTTTTATTCTTTTTGGAGCAGTTCTTCAGGGGGACTGCTCCTTTTTTGTGTCAAAAATATTAATATATGATAAAATTATAAAAGGTGATTTTTATGGAGGAAGAAACATTATTAAAAAAGATATTAAATTTCTTTCTTCATGTCTTTTTAGCCATTATTTCTTTTTTTAGGAAATTATTTGGTAAAGATGTAAAAGTTAATAAAGTTATAATAAAAGAAGAAGAGAAAATAGAGCCAAAGAAAGAGGAAAAGATAAGTAATGTAGATCCTACTACGCTACCGGATACAGCTAATGTTAATGCTAATAATCATGATAGTACAGATAATGGTAATAAAGATGATGATGTTATATTAAAATTAACTAATGAAGATTTAGAAAAGATAAAACTTAGAGATGCTAAATATATTCTTAGTTCAGCAGATGAATTAGATAGATTAATTAATGAATGTTTAGAAGAAGAATATAAGGAAGAAGAACTAAAGATTAAAAAAGCACCTAAAGAATTAAAAGAAAAGATTAAAGAGTTTAAAGAAGAAATAATTTATATTATTAAGAAGAATGCTACCAAAAAACAAATTGAAACAAGAGAAGTCTTAAAGGAAGAAATTAAAGAGATTATTAAAGAAGAAATTAAAGAAAAACCTTTAATGCCTAAATTAGAAGATTTAAGAAAACAAAAAGAAGTTGATCCTAAAGATGTTTATTTCTTGGCTGAACCTTTAAGAAAAGGGTTAAATATTAAAAAACCAGTTATTCAAATGCCTAAGCAAGAAGTAGTATTAACAACACCAGATAAGGAAGAAATTAAAGCAAAGATTGAAGAAAAGCCATATTTCATGGTGCAAAATGTTGATGAGATACCAAAAGAAGATTTTAAAGAAGAAGTTAAAAAGGCAGCTATTGTAGGTGGGATGCTTGGAACTAAGGCTGTATTAGATATAGTTACACCACTACCTAAGGAAGAAAAAGAAGAATCTCTTACAGTTAATAGAGAGTTAAAACTAGATGAAGAAAAACCTAAAGTTATTAACGCAGAAAATGTTTTAGAAGCTGAAATAGTCTTACCTAAGTTAAAAGAACTAGAAGAACAATTAGATACGATTAAAGAACAAAAAAAAGATATACCTATAACAAAAAAAGAAAATAAAGAAAGAAATGAAAATATCCCTAAAGTGGAAGAACAAACTAAAGAAGCGATAACTAAAGAGGAAGTTCAACCTGAAGTAATGGCTGAAGAAGTTTCTTTACCTAAGGAAGAAAGTCTTAAAGAAGAAAAGATTATTGATAAAATAGATAGTAGTATTTTAGAGATTACTTTAGCTAGTTCTTCAATAATAGCTAGTGCTAAAGAAGAGACAGAAAAGAAAGAACTTGAAGAAAAAGATTATGATAAAAAAGAAGAACAAATAAATAAGATGTTAGATGATATAGAAGTTACTTTACTAAAATATGATGGTAAAATGAGTGAAAAACAAAAAAAGAAGTTAAAGAAAGAACAAGATAGATTACGTGATAGTAAAGATAATTTAGCAACTAAGAAACAAGAAGATATTGATAGGGAAGCTTATTTATTAGATGAAACTATTAAGGAAGTGGAATTAACAGGAGTACAAAATGAACTTAGAAGATTACATACAGAAAATCAATTAGAAATGAATGAAACTTTACTTAATCGGATTAATGGTTTAGAGAATTTAACACAAGAACAAATTGCTAATATTGATAAGAAGATGTTAATGAAGAGATTAAATAAAGTTTCAGCTTTAATGGAAATGAGTTCTATTTTAGCGTTACCTTTTATTCGTAATAAGTATTTCTTCTATTTTACAATAGGTTTAATTATAGATAATCATTTTAACTTTATTAATGCCTTTTTTAAACGTAGAATTAATAGATATGAGCCTGCTAACTTAGATCAGATAAAACAAGGTGAAGATGCCTTAAATAGCGCTTTAAATATGACATATAAGAATCAAGTACAATTGGAGTATGTAGTTAATGAAGCTTTAACTAGATATCCAGAATTAGCTAATGATCCATTATTTACAAATAAAGTTAATAATTTAAGAATGCAATTAGAACATAGTTATCAGAAGATGATAAATAAGAAAAATACTATGGAGAAATATCATCGTAAGACGAAGAGTCAGATTAAAGTACTTAAAAGAACTGGGGACTTAGAAGAAGCAGCATAAAAAAGAGAGTATTATTACTACTCTCCTTTTTCTTCGCTTAATTTTTTATAATAATTATATCTTTTTATAGCTTCTTGTTTATTTAATTCTAATATTTCATGAGCTATATCTTTGTTCTTTTTAGCTAAACTATTATATCTTACTTCATTACTTAGTAATTCTTCATATTTATTAAAGTCTGGTTCACGACTATCGATATATAGTTTATCTTCTTCAGGATTATAACGCATTAGAGTTGTATAACCACAATCTACTACTAGTTTTTGTTCAGCTGTAGCATTACCCATTCCACCTTTAATACCTTGTTCAATACATGGACAATAAGCAATTATGATTGATGGACCAGGATGTTTTTCAGCTTCTTCAAAAGCTTTGATTGTTTGCATAAAGTTAGAACCTAGTGAAACATTAGCTACATAACAATTTGGATAACTCATAGCTATTTTAAATAAATCTTTTTTAGCCGTCTTTTTACCCATATCTGCAAATTGTGCTACTTGACCTAATCTTGATGATTTAGAAGCTTGACCACCAGTATTAGAATATACTTCAGTATCAAGAACTAAAATATTAACATTTTCACCACTACTTAAGACATGATCGATACCACCGAAACCAATATCATAAGCCCAACCATCACCACCAAGGGTCCAAACACTACGAGCTGGTACATAACTAATTAAGTCTTTTAATTCGGCAGGTATTTCTTTAGTAGCTAGTTCTTTTTTAATAGACATTGTAAGATCAAAGTCTTCTCTATTTTCTAACCATTTAGTAAATAATTCTTTAACTTCTGGTGATACTTTATCTAAATTATCTTGCATTATTTTTTCGATACGATCACGTGATTTATTAAATGATAATAACATACCATAACCAAATTCAGCATTATCTTCAAATAAAGAATTCGCCCAAGGAATAGTATATGGGGTACTAGGAACACTACCACCATAGATAGATGAACAACCAGTAGCATTAGCAATTACTAAACGATCACCAAATAATTGAGTTAATAGTTTAATATATGGAGTTTCACCACAACCAGCACATGATCCACTAAATTCAAATTTTGGTTTAATTAATTGACTACCTTTAACTGTTGATTTAGGGAATAAGTTTGCTGGATTTTCATGATGTTCAAATAACTCAATAGCTCTTTTACTATTTTCTTCGTTATATGGACCAAAAGCTAAAGCTTTATTACCACCTTTACCAAGACAGGCATTAATACATAAGCCACAACCAGTACAATCAGCTTCAGAAACAACTATTTCGAAGTTATATTCTGGTTTACCTATCATTTGGATACCATGCTCTTTAGCGTTATGAACAATTGGTCTTATAACAGCATGAGGACAAACTATAGAGCATTGACCACATTGGATACAATTTTCACTTATCCATTTAGGAACTAAGTTACTAGTTTTACGTTTTTCATATTTAGATAAACCACATGGGAAGGTTCCTTCTTTAAATAGTAATAAGTCATTAACACTTAAGTTATCCCCACGACGAGCATTTATTTCATCAAAAATACTAAGTTTAGTTTGAACTTCTTCAGGAACAACATCTAAATTAGTATGAACTTCTACTAAGTGATCCATTGCTTCTAGAATAGCTTTTTTATTAGCATTTATGATATCATCACCTTTAGTACTAAATTGTTTTTCAATTGAATGATTAACAACTTCAATAGCATTGGGGAAATCAATAAAGTTTAGAATAACTATTTCCATTATTTTACTAATCTTACCTTTAATACCAGCAGAGGTAGCTATACTTTCAGCATCAATTGTATAAAGTCTGACATGACGATCATTAATTATTTTTTTAACTTTATTAGGTAGATAACCATTTAGTTCTTCAACCTTTTTTGGTGTATTAATAACAAAGATACCATTTTCTTTAATATCATCAATCATATCAAATTTAAATAAATATTCTTCTTTAGTTAGAACAACAATATCGGGGTCAGTAACATAGTATGGAGCATTTATTTTATAATCAGCTATTCTTAAGTTACAAATTGTAACTCCTCCACTCTTCTTAGAATCATATTGGTTATAGCTTTGAACGAAGTTATTTGTTCCTTCCCCAACAATCTTCATAATATCTTTACTAGTACTTACCATACCATCACTACCAAAACCAAAGATTTTTATTTCTTTAGCTCCAATATTTAAATGATAGTTATATTCTGGTAAACTTAAATGAGTTACATCATCATTAATACCAATAGTAAAGTTTTCTTTTAATTCAGTTTCTAACATTTTATAAACACTATAGATTTGGGCAGGTGTGGTATTTTTACTAGATAAGCCATAACGGCCACCTACTATTTTTATATTAGTATTTTTTAGGGAACTACAGATATCTAAGTATAGAGGTTCACCAATACTACCAGCTTCTTTAGTACGATCTAAGACTGCAATACGTTCAGTAGTAGTTGGTAAAACTTTACGAAGATATTCCGTACTAAATGGACGATATAGATGAACTTTAATAAGACCTACTTTTTCACCTTTATTAGTTAAATCATTAACAACTAGTTTAGCAGTATCACAAACACTACCCATTGCTACAATAACATTCTTAGCATCTGGTGCACCATAATAATTAAATGGTTGATAATCTTTACCAGTTAATTTATTTATTTCTTGCATGTAGTTATTGACAATATCAGGCATAGCATTATATAAAGTATTTCTAGCTTCGACTGATTGGAAGTAAATATCTTCATTTTCTGCCATTCCTTTTTGAATATTAGCATTAACATTTAACATTCTCTGTTTAAATTCTTTAACTTTATCATAATCAATTAATTTTAATAAATCTTCATCAGCTATTTCATTTATTTTATCTACTTCATGACTAGTTCTAAAACCATCAAAGAAATGTAAAAATGGTAAACTCCCTTTAATGGCACTTAAGTGAGCAACAGCTCCTAAGTAATTTGCATCTTCAACATTAGTTGATGCTAACATACAAAAACCAGTTGATCTTGTAGCATAGACATCTGAGTGATCACCAAAGATTGATAAAGCATGAGTGGCAACAGTACGAGCTGCAACATGGATGACAGCTGGTAAACATTCACCCGCTATTTTATACATATTAGGAATCATTAAAAGTAAACCTTGACTAGCAGTAAAGGTTGTAGCTAAAGAACCAGCTAATAAAGCACCATGCATTGTACCAGCAGCACCAGCTTCACTTTGCATTTCCACAACTTTAACTTTATCATTAAATAAATTCGTTTTATCAGTATGACTTAGAACATCAACAGTAGTAGCCATTGGACTACTAGGAGTTATAGGATAAATACTAGCTATTTCACTAAATAAATAAGCAACATCAGCACAAGCCGTATTTCCATCAGTTATTTTATACATATTATCATTCCCTTCTTATTTACTAAATCTATTATTGGTACTTCCAAATAACTCGGTTTCATTTTTTTTAGCTTCGTTATATATTGACCAAACATTATCTAACCATAAATCATTACCATCTTCAATCGGCGCATGAATAGCACCAATTTGCGATAAGGTAGTATAAGATGTATCAGTAAGTGGTTTACCTATTTTACGATAGTATTTTATTATTTCAGCACAAGTTTCGATAAAGCCTTCTTCAGCGGTATCAAAATGCCACCATGAACCATCCATTCTTAACCCTGCTGGATTATTGGCATTAAGGAATAAATCACTTTTAAAATTACATTCAGCTTTGCAAACAGCATAAACTAAGCAACGATCAACACCCATAACTTGAGATATATAATCAATTTGTGAACAATAATCAGTTGATGATTGATAATTATTATTAATAAATAAATTAGTTGTATCAACATCTAATTGGTCTGGTAATTGTTTCATTGCACGAATAGCATATAATAATATTTCTTCTTCAGAAGAAGCAAATACTTCTTCACCTTTACATGTAACTCCTGGGATATGAAAGTTAGTTAAGAAATCATCACTAGTAAAGTTGTCTGTTAAAGCAGCTAGTTTAGAGAATACTACATCACTATTAATATGATAGATATCACAATATTTTTGAATTATATCACGTTCATAACTCAAGTTATCAACTGATTTAGATGAAGAATCAGAACTATAATAGACAGACATATCATCTAACTCATCGAAATCAGTATTAGTAGGCGTATCAATAATAATTTCAATACTTTCTTCAGGCTTAGCTAGTAAAGGAGGAACATTTAAGGGATTTTTCTTATTAGCAGCTTCTGTATTAAGATTCCAGATAAAGCCAACTCCTAGAATAATAACTAAACTACCAATTAGTAAACGATAACCATATTTAATTTTAGGAGTCGTTTTAGTTTGATAACCATAGTTATATTTATTACGATCTTTGGCAATACTAAATTTACGATTATTCATCTGCATAGGAGGTAGAGTTTCTGGTTTACGTGGTTTAGCTTTTAGTTCTTCTACTATAGGTTTATCAATATCAAAATTATAATCAGCGGCGATATGAGGATTATTATGATACTTTCTTAAA
>CANPXB010000040.1 GCA_947585595.1 uncultured Bacilli bacterium | reverse complement strand
CTTTCTTTAACCATTTTAAGTAAAGTAAGATGATCTTTTTCAATACGATCAATACGTTCATTCATTTTATTCATTGTTTTCACCTGCTTCTTTATTTTTTAATTCATCATCCATTCCTTGTAAGATTGATAATAGTTCAAGTAAGGATTTATTATCTAAATCTTCTAAATTAATATCTTTCATATTCGTTTCTCCCCCTTTTGCGCTTTGTATTATACATTGAAAAGTTAAAAATACTCAAATTTTGCTTAAAATATGCAAAAAAAAGATTATATTACTATAATCTTTAAAAGTGTCTGGAAGCGCCACCACCACCGGATGAACCGCCACCGCCATGGAAACCACCGAAGCCACCACCACTGGAGTGCCCACCGCCACCGTATCCACCATCGTAGTAACCGCCGCCATAGTAGCCGCCACCAAAGCCACCTTTTTTACCATTAGAAAGTGGATTGACAATAAAGGCGGATAATAATGCGCCAACGAAAGCTAAGACAATTTCACCACTTAAAATATCAGAAAATTCGTCAGGTAAATTATAGGAAACAGATAATTTTGATAATGAATAAAAAATATAAGCATTGGCTATGATAGCAAAGACACAAATGATAACAAAAATCATTCTAATAGTTTTTTCATCTTTTTTAACAAATAAACCAAAAACAAAACCAGAAATTAAACCAACAGCTAAAGATAGTTTTCGATAGGTTTCATATTTTTGCTCTTCTTTCATTGCAATATTTCCAGTGTTTACTACTTTAATATCAGATGTATCTATTTCATAATAATCACATACTTTTTTATAAACTGCTGAATAACCATTTTTGATTCCTTCATCCCAATTATCATTTTTAAAATAAGGAATAAAATAATTATCTAAGTAACGGCCAGCTAAACCATCAGTTATAACTCCTTCTAAGCCATACCCTACTTCAATTCTGACATCACGTTCATTTGGAGCTAGTAATATTAATAAACCATTATTTTCTTTTTCATCACCGATACCAAATTCACGAAATAATTCGTTAGCGTAAGTATTGATATCTTTTCCTTCTAAACTCCTAACTGTAACTACAACGATTTGAGCATTGGTAGCACTTGCTAATTTAACTGAATTATTCATAATATAATCTTCAGTTTCAGCTGATAAGACATTAGCATAATCATTAACATAGAACTCACTTGTTGGTTCAACTAAGGCATTTACTTTAATATTGATAAATAATAAGAAGAAAAGAGAAAAAATAATTAATAATAATTTATTTTTATTCATAACTATTTTCTCCTTTCGATACTTTATATTTTAATTATATAAAAATTTATAGAGTTTTAAAATTAGTTTCTTATTATTTGACATAAGAAAAAATATGCTTTTGGGTAAGCATATTATTAATTATTAATTTCTTTATGAAAATTATTCATAACTTGAAGAGCTACATCCATGTCTAATTCTTCAAATAGTTTTCCATTTTCTTCCTTAACTATTAACCAATCATCACTATTATTAAAATTAATTATCAAGTAATAATATTGATTGTTATAAAATGTTTTATTAGTAATAACAAATTCTTGGTTATTATCTTGAGTTATAAGATCTCTTACATTATATATTTTTCATCACCTCTATATTTTTTGAAACCTTGTTATCAATGACTAATAGTTGTTGATAGTTCATCTTTTTCATCATTTAGTTTTTCAATATTTTCATTAATTTTTTCTATTTGAATTGAAAAAATTTTATCTAGTTGTTTTATTATTTGAGTTAGACAACTGAAGAATAATGCTGAACCAAAAATAGAACCTAGTGATAAATATCCAGCATTAACAATTTCTCTATGTAAAATTTCAAATAAGTTTTTTAATTGCATACTAGAAGTATATATATCAGGTGATATAAGATATGATTGTTCCATATATAATAATCCAGCTGCGCCAAGGAATCCGAGTACTTTTGAAGTATCAGCAATTAATGATTGATAATTATTAACTATTGTATTTCCTCTATTAACTAATTGATTTATACGATCTATGGCTTTGTCATTTTTATCTATCTCTTTTATAAAATAGTCTTCATTAAATCGATAATAACTAGAGTTTTCTGTAAAGTTTTCACTAGTGAATTTAACTCTTTGAAGGAGTAGTTTACGACTCTTAAGACTTTGAATGACATTAAATAATGTATCTGTTGGATTGTCATTATGATATAAAATTGTTGTAACTTGCATCAGCATTTCAATATTATTAATATTATATAAGAATTTCTTTCTGTTTTTGGCAAATAAATCAGCTGCTTGTTTATTTATTTTTTGCTTTTGGAAGAATGGTGATGTATCTAAAAATAATAGATTTATTCCACTATCTATATTATGTAAATAACAGTAATAGGCTTCCCAAAAACTAAGATCACCACCATTAGTAAAATAAGATTTTAGGTATAACGACAAAGTTTTAAGATTCTTTTTTCGCCACTCTACTCTAGGAGAAAAGGAATATTCTTCATAATCACTTAATTTAACATTATATGTTTGTTCAAGATATGTTTGAAGTGTAAGACCATTTTGCAGTTGAAAGTTTAAGACTTCATCTATTCTTCTTTGAGTTGGATATTCTAAGATATATTGAGCTATTTTATTATTTTCTAATAAGTATAAGATTGTATCAATTTGACTTTTATTTAAATAATATTGATAAACATCTACATAATCTTTAAATCTTTTAGCGATAAAAACTTTTTCAAATAAGAACAATTCATTTGCATTACCACTTAACTCTTCTACTGGAGTAGAAAGACTTTCTTTAAATACTTCGCTATTTAAGAATTTTTTTAAATCTTTTGTTTTGATAGATATTTCTATATATGGAGCTTCTTTTGAACTCTTTTGGTCCCAAAAATATACTCTATGATTAGTACATCTTATTCGGCCGTGTGAAACGGCATTTCTTAAATGAGTTAATAAAATTGGGGTTGGATATGGATATTTTGTATTGGTTTTAGCCATTTTATTTATATTACAAAGATATGGTGGTTTATCTTGATTGTTATTATCGCTATTATTGATTAAATTTGGATAACATTGGTTTAATACTTCTTCATCTGTATCTTCTGAATAATTCATTTTATATTTATTGAAAAAACCATCTCTTAGATTTTTTGTGTCGGTATCACCGAAAAGAGAAACTTTAAATTTAGAACAATCTAAAAGGCTTTGTTGTTGATCTAAGTATTTATCTATTAAGCTTTCTTTATTATAGCTTAAAACTAAGGATAACTCGATAAATAATTTAGCGTTTCTTTTCATACTTGAAAAGTTATTAGTTTTTACAGCTTCATAAGTTGCACATAAAGTAGAAATAATATCGTTTGAAGAATTTTTAAGAGCTTCGATTCCTAAACTGCTTTCTAAAAGTCTTATTAAAACATCTTTAGATGTTTCAATGCTTGTATCGATATTACTACTTGATCTACTTTGGCTATTTATTGTAAGTACATTATGCGAATCTATTTTTGTTCCACCAGTATAATGGGGAAAAGAATTTCTGATTATTCTAAAAACTCTTCGATTATCAGATCCTAGTTGACGACTAGGTTTATTTAAGTTGTAACCATGCACATTTAGAGGAATTTTAAAAAAATCAACCGTTTTAGAAGAAGTAGATTCTTCATTATAAATTCTGTTACCAAATCTTTTAGTATAAAAATCACTGATAGTATTTATATTAGCAACAGTAATTCCATCATTGAAAACAGTAATAGTAAATAATAAAAATATTTGAATATCTTCTTTTTCTTCTGGAGTCAAACTAGTATAATCGTTTTTATCTATGCAATGACAAAATTTCATAATTGTTGGATTAACGACATCTCTATATTCCATCATACTTATCAGCTTCTATCCTTATAAAATAATTATATAAAAATTTATTGAGTTTTAAAATTAGTTTCTTATTATTTTACATAAGAAAAAATATGCTTTTGGATAAGCATATTAGTTTTGAGAATCGAATTCAGTCATTTTATTTTTTAAAACTAATCTATTTGGTTCAGTTATTTTAACTAATGGTAATCTTGGAGTACCAAAATTAAATCCTTTCATATTTAGGGCTTCTTTAACAGGTATAGGATTTACTTCACTAAACAAAGCTTCAATTAGGGGTAAAGCTGTTAGTTGCATATCTAATGATTTAGTTACATTACCATTTAAATAGTTTTCAACTATATCATGCGTATATTTAGGATATATATTGGATAATACAGAGATTACTCCTTTACCACCTAAAGATAAAATTGGGACTATTTGATCATCATTACCAGAATAGATAGTTAAATTATCACCACATAGATGAGCTATTTTAGCTACTTGAGATATATTACCACTAGCTTCTTTAATAGCAACTATGTTATTTATCTTAGATAATTCATAAGCTGTTTCAGGATTAATGTTTAAACCTGTACGACTTGGAACATTATATAAAATAATGGGAAGATTAACTGATTTAGCAATGGCTTTATAATGTTCTACTAAGCCTCCTTGAGTAGTTTTATTATAGTAAGGTGTGACAACTAAAAGACCATCTGCGCCTACACTTTCAGCATACTTAGACATACTGATAGCAGATGCTGTATTATTACCACCAGTACCAGCAATTACAGGTATTCTTTTATTAACTGTATCAACAGCAAATTTAATACATTCTTTCTTTTCTTCTAAACTCATTGTAGCTGATTCACCAGTCGTACCACAAACAATAATAGCATCAGCATGTCCTTCGATTTGAAATTCAATTAATTTTTTAAATTCTTCGTAATTTATACCATCTTCGGTAAATGGTGTGGCAATAGCTGTTCCACAACCAGTAAATAAAATCTTTTTCATAAAATCTCCTTAAAAATTAAATATATATTATATGATATAGATATGAATGAAAAAAGATTAGTATTTAAATTCCACACGTTATTTAGTTATTCCACATTAAAAAAAGAAGATTAAATCTTCTTAACTAAAATCAACAGTTGGATTTTCTTTTTTGCTTTCTTCTACTTCAAAATAAGTTGCTTTTTCGAAATTAAACATTCCAGCAATTATATTAGTTGGGAATTTTTGCATTTTAGTATTATAAGCTTTAACAGCCTCATTATAATCACGACGAGAAGTTGAGATTCTGTTTTCCGTACCAGCTAATTCATCTTGAAGATTAATAAAGTTTTCACTAGCTTTTAAATCAGGATAATTTTCAACAACAACCATTAATGCATTAATAGCATTTGTTAATTCTTCATTAGCTTTTGATTTTTCATCAACAGTATTAGCTTTTAGTAAATTTTCACGGGCGGTTGTAACCATTTCGATTGTATCTTCTTCATGTTTAACATATCCTTTAACTGTATTAACTAAGTTAGGGATTAAATCTGCTCTTCTTTCTAGTTGAACTTCAACATTAGAATATTGGTTATCAACATCTTCTTTTAAAGTTACTAGTCCATTATAGGATGAACCAATACCAAGTGCAATAATTGCTAAAACAGCAACAATAACTATAACTACAATTAAACTTTTTTTCATAGTAGTCCTCCTTATATTTTCATTTTATCATAATAATTATTTTTATATACTGTTTATAAGATACTTTGACAATTATTTTGTAAAAAGATAAAAAGAGCTATAAGCTCTTTATTGTAAATTATCATTGATATATTGTAATAGTTCTTCTTGTTCAATATTATAACCAGTAATATCATATGAAACATTTTCATAATTAAATGATATATCAATTACTAAACCTTCGTTAGGATCATTATTTGGATAAGAACTAATTATAATAACTGGAGTTTTTATATTAGCTATTTCTTGTAAAATAGTTGTTTTGCCATAATTATGAACATCAGTATCACTTAAATCTTCTTCATAATTTTTAGTATATATAACAGCACTACCATAAATAACTTTATCATGACGGCCTTGAATAACTTTACACTCTTCTTGGCAAGCTATTGGTATTTCAAAGTTAATATACATTGCTCCTACTTTTGACTCACTATTTGGTTCTCCATAACTATATGAATAACGGCCTTCTGAAAAACCTAAAACATTTACTTTAGATATGTTTCTTACATCTTCGATTGTTACATTACTAACATGTTTATGAATATCTTTTGAGTCGATAACAAGATCATCTAGACCAGTATTAGTAATCTTTATTTCACTAAGAGTGACTTCTTGACCATTACTTTCAATTGTTTTACTACCTAAGTTTTTAATAAAGTCTTTGATAGTGTCAGCATTAACAACGGTTGTAGTAATAGTAATAATCATTAAAATTAATAAGAAAGCATTTTTTAACTTAGAATTATTCTTTTTTCTTTGGATAGTATTAAGAATTTCATCATCAATATTTTTATCTACATTATATTTACTAATTTGATTTTTATAATTCATATTATTCCTCCTTTAAAAAATCTTTTAATATTTGACGGCTTCGATAAAGTCTTACTTTAATATTTGATTCACTCATTTTTATTAATTTAGAAATCTCCGCTATTTTATAACCTTCATAATAATATAAGTGAATAATTAATGAATCTTTTTTAGATAACTTAGAAAAAGCTTCAAGAAATGAAATATCGATATTGTCTTTATCACTAATATTTTCTTCTAGGGTTTGAATTTTATTTTTCCAAGGTGACATTAAAGATGTTTTACATTCATTGATAGTTACTTTAATTAACCATCTTTTGATTAATGAGTCTTCGATTTTAGACATCTTACGGTAGTATTTGAAAAAGACATTCTGCATAATATCTTCACTATCTTTGATATTTTTTGTATAACTAATAGTAAGACGATATATATCATTTTTATATTTGTTATATACTTCTAAAAACTTATCTGTCATATTGCACCTTCTATTGAACCGGTTCTACTATATTAACTTTTTAAATAGCTTAATCGTTACAAAATTTTTATTATATTTAAAAAGAAGGTTTGGTAACCTTCTTATTTAGCAGCTGTTGCTAATAATTTATTCATTAATGTATATACAGAATCACTTAAGATTTTACTCTTATGAATCTTAGATAGATTATTAGCTATTTCAAGATATTCTTCTTTAGTAAGGGTTTGACCTTTAGCTTCATTTAATTTTACTAATTGTCTTACGGTTAGTGAGAATATCTGAGCTTCATTTTTTATTTCTTCATCACTTAATTCCATGATAGCAGCTGTTTCGACATAATTAACATCTAAATCAATATTATAACTAGATAAAGATGATTTAATACCATAATTCATGAATGAAGATAAGATAGATTTAAAGTCTTCATTACGGAATAAACATAAAAATAAATCTTCAGTAAATTCATCATCAGTAAAGGCTTTAATAAATTCATCACTGTCTTCGATTTCGGAAATATTATATTTATCTAAGATATCACTTAATTCAAAGATAGTATCAATATCATTTACTAAACTATCACGATCCCATTTACTTATAATATCTAGTAAATCTAAATAGATATCTTTACTACTATCTTCTGGTATTTCAATAGTATTTCCCATAAATGATTTATTATCTTTCCAACGATTAGCAGCATTAGCACATACTTCACTAACAAAAGCTGGAGCAATATAAGTATTAGTAAATGATTCTTTAATAATATTAAATTGGTCATTTAAATTATCAGAATCTTCCATTTGGGATAAAGTTAAGACAATGGTTGTAAGACTGGTTAATTCGTTAGTATTTTTTATTTTATTATCATAATCTTTGATCTTAGTGACATTATTAAAGATGGTTTCACTAAGACCATTAGAATATAATTTAATAACTGGATTACTTAGAACTGGTTTAAGACCTGAGACATTATAATTTGCCGCTTTAGTAGATACATCAGTTATTTTAACAAAAGTTCCCAATGGGTATAGAAAAGCAAATGAGATAATAATAAATGATACTAAAGATATACCAACATTAACTAATTTATTATCTGGTTTAGGTGATTCATATTTACTATATGGAACTTTTTTAACTAATTTAAAGACTAATCTCTTTAATAGATGATTGATAATATAGAGAATGATGAAAATAAAGAAGAAACTAATTAAACCAATGATAATGGTTGAAATAAATTTAGTTATTAATTCGATTGAAGAATCATTAACCCACTCTTCTTGATTAACGTCAATTACTTCTTTAATAAGATCACTTAAAAAAGGTACTACTTTACTACCGGCTAAAGTAATAGTTAATTTAGTAAATAAGAAAGTCATAATAAATGTAATAACATTTGTAACAAGACAAAAAATATTTTTTAAAGTTTTTCTTTTAGATGCAATTAATAAATAAGATATTAAAATAATTAAAAATAAACAAGTAAAAATTATTGATACTATTTGCATATGTATTCCTCCTAAGATATTTATAACACATTTTATTGAGTTAAGCTATAGAGATAGTTAGATATTTTATTTTTTTAATGTCACATACATTTGGTTACTTGCGTTAATGTTTTTTTATTTGTATAACATAAAAGGTCATTATCTATCAGGGTTTTAATATTTTTATCTCTAACATACTTTTTAGAATTAATTTTAAGATAATCTTTTATTTCAACCATTAATTTAGGTATTGTATAGTATTCTAATACTAGTTTTTGATATTTAGATACTTGTCCATTTTGTTGTCAACCTTGTTGTCCACTATGGACTACATTTGTATTGTTAAAGATTACTTTAAAACTAGCTTCTTTCATTCTTTGTTTAACTTTTTTAATAGTATATGTCTTTTTATATTTTCATCTTTTTGATACCAAGTTTTAATTTCATAACCCATTTCTTGCAAATTATTTAAACTATATTCATTACCAAAGGTTACTTCAGCAACTATATTATCAATGCCTTTTTCTTGTGCTCTTTCTTCAAGATAATCTACTAATATTTTTTGTAGACCATTCCCTCGATATTCTGGTAAGACTATAACACCATCTATATCAGCACACTTTCCTTTTATATTAGGGACAAAACTTTTTATTTGTTCCATTCGATTAGAAACTGATAAAAATATCCAACCTATCATTTTATTATTATAAAAAGCTCCATAGATCTCACCATCATTAATTGGATTATTAACTATTCTTAAATAGCTTTCTTCTTTAAACGGTAAAAAATAACCTTTTTCAGTTGGCTTGAAACAGTTAATAACTTCTTCTTGAATGTTATAAATATCTTTAACATCATTGCTATCACAAGTTCTAATTATTAGCTTATTTAAATCAATTTTTGTCATAACTTCTCCTATATATCTAGTTGTATTTTAATTATATCATATTTTTTATTGCAGACATTTCTTTAATTAGTAATTATTATTTTTGTATTAAAGTTATTTTTTGTTTCCAAATAATTTTACCAATGTAAAAATGCCATAGATACTTTAAATCTAGGTATTAAAATAAACAAATATTTAGTATCTAAAATAGAGTTTTTGGTATCTAGAAAAATTCTAAAGTACTTACAAACCCTTATAAAAACAAAAATGCTAGGTCTTTCGACCTAGCTTCAGGGGGCATCAAAGTTTCGTACCTTTTTTATCCTTTTTATAACATTTTTAT
>CANPXB010000039.1 GCA_947585595.1 uncultured Bacilli bacterium | reverse complement strand
TATACTGATTTAGTAAAAAGTTTAACCCATAAATAAATTATGCTAAAATTAAATTAATAAAGGAAGTATTAAAATGTTTGAAATCTATATTAAACCGGATAATAATATTCTCAAGTATATCGTTGAAATTCAAAAATTTGATAAGATGAAATCCATCGGTGAAATTCGTAATGCTATCTTAAATGGGAACCCAGTATTAACTCATGAACTATTTCATCATGATCATAACGAACTATTCCTTAAAGGAATTGATTTTAATGATTATAATAATTTATTTTACGATCTTGTTAAACGTTTAATTGATATGGGTGCTGATATTACTATAAGAAAAAATGGCGAAGCTATAAGTTTAGAGTTCCTAGCTAATAATATCAAAAGAGCCAAAGAGATAGCTGAAGAAATAGCTGAAGAAGATCGTCTGAGATTTGCTGAAGAAGATGAAGAGGACAATGAAGGCTGCTAATTATAGCCTTTTAAAGTGAAAAAAAACGAAAAAAAGCAAAAAAATGTTGTCAAAAGAGCTTTCTTATGATATATTTAATTTGCTTACTTTTATGGCGCTGTAGCTCAGTTGGCTAGAGCATCCGGTTCATACCCGGCAGGTCGTGTGTTCGAATCACACCGGCGCTACCATTGATGAATCAGTTCGAACTTCTTCGAACTTTAATATAGAGAACTTGCAAAAAGTTCTCTTTTATGTTACGATGAATATGTCAAGGAAACTTGCATAAAATAAAAAAAGAGGAACATTTGTCCTTGCAAGTGAATGTCACCCTCTGTTTTTAGAGTTTTGACACTCTATCAATGCTGATTGAGTGTCATATTTTTATTGCTATTACCAGTAAGGTAAGAAGAAATAAAATGATAGAAATGAATCTAAGGACTTTTATTATAAAAGTTTTTTTTTTCATTATATCCCTCCTTTCTCAAGATAGGAGGACGACACTCACAACAAACGTTCCTATAAATATCGTACCATAAATGATATGGTAGTACAATAGAACATTGATTAATTTGTTATTCATGTTACAATAAAATCGGTGATTTAAATGAAAGTCTTAACTATTAAAGAGCCTTTTGCAACTTTAATTAAAAATAAAGTTAAATATATCGAAACTAGAAGTTGGAAAACTAATTATCGTGGGGAATTATATATTCATGCTGGTTTATCTAAAATAAGTAAAGAAGTAAAAGAAAGACCGGGTTTATCTGAACTATATAATGAATCTGAACTTAGTTATGGTTATATAATATGTAAATGTAACTTAGTTGATTGTGTATATATGACTGAAGAATTTATCAAAAAGACTAAAGAAGAAAATTTAAATAACTTTATTGCTGGTCATTATGAAGTAGGTCGTTATGCTTGGTTATTACAAGACATTGAAGTTATTAAACCAATTGAAGCTAAAGGCCAATTAGGTATTTGGAACTATCCTCGAAAATAAATGCTATAATTAATAATATAATGGAGTGATAATATGACTTTATATCAAGGCAAATACTGGGAAGTTGTTTTTACCGAGTGGTGTCAAGAATTCCCTGGAGAGTGTATTATATCAAGTACTAAAGAACATTTAAGTGATTTAACTGAAGAAGAATGGATTGAACTAGGTTTAATTGAAAAAGAACTAGAAAGAGTTTGTCAAAAATTATTTCAAGCTACGATGTTTAACTTTGCTTGTCTAATGAATAATGCATATCGTGATCATGAAAAACCTCATGTTCATTTCCATTTTATTCCGAGATATGAAAACAAACGTGAAATTTTAAATAAAACATACCAAGATCGTCATTTTGGTTATAATATGTGGAAATGGGCTTTATCTAAGTTTAAAGCCCAAAAAGATATCTTTACTAAAGAAGAAAAGTTAGAAATATACAATAAAATGCAAAAAGAACTAAAAATGTAGTATAATAGGTTGGATAAAAAGGGAAGAGGTGTTTTATGACAAAGAAAACAGTCGTTATTGGTATGAGTGGTGGCGTCGATTCATCAGTAGCTGCTATTGAACTTCAACGTCAAGGTTATGAAGTAATAGGTCTATTTATGCGTAACTGGGATTCATTTGCTGATGGCGAATTAGATGGTGCTCCAACTACTAAAGAAGGTATATGTCCTCAAGAAGTAGATTATAATGATGCTAAAAAAGTTTGTGATAAATTAGGTATTCCTCTTCACCGTAAAGATTTTATTAAAGAATAT
Organism: uncultured Bacilli bacterium; assembly: GCA_947585595.1. Taxonomy (GTDB): domain Bacteria; phylum Bacillota_I; class Bacilli_A; order RF39; family UBA660; genus Coprovivens. The sequence goes on along the minus strand of CANPXB010000039.1, from coordinate 7,790 downwards.
TGGGATTATGTATTTACATACTTCCTAGATGAGCTAAAAAAAGGTCGTACTCCTAATCCTGATATTATGTGTAATAAATATATTAAATTTGATATGTTTGCTAAAGAAGCTCGTAAACTTGGTGCTGATTATATTGCTACTGGTCATTATGCACGTCTTAAAGATGGTAAACTATTAAAAGCTCGTGATCTAAATAAAGATCAAACTTACTTCTTATCACAAGTAAGTAAAGAACAATTAAAAAATGTTTTATTTCCTATCGGGGATAAGTTAAAACCCGATGTTCGTAAAATTGCTGAAGAATATGGTTTAGTAACTGCTGATAAAAAAGATTCCACTGGCATTTGTTTTATCGGTGAACGAAACTTTACTAACTTCTTAAAAAACTATCTACCTAATCAAGCTGGTGATGTGGTTAATATTGACACTAATGAAGTAATTGGTCGTCATATTGGTTTAATGAATTATACGATTGGTCAACGTCGTGGTTTAAATATTGGTGGTACTGAAGACCGTATGTTTGTTGTCGGTAAAGACCTAAGTAAAAATATTTTATATATTTGCATTGGTGAAGATAATGATTACTTAGTTAGTGATTCATGTGTAGTTGACACTATTAACTACTTAGGTGATGAAAAAGTAACGGAATGTAATGCTAAATTTAGATATCGTCAAGAAGATATTCCAGTTACCTTAGAGTGGTTAGATAATGAAGTAATTGTTAAATATCCACAAGGTGTCAAGCGTGTTACACCTGGTCAAGCTTGTGTCTTTTACAAAGGCGATGAATGTCTAGGTGGTGGAATCATTAAAGAAGTTCGTAAACACGGCGAAAAACTATGGTACTTATAAAATAAGCTTTACTTTTTAGATAAAATATTTAAATTGTAAACTATTATTTGAAAAATCTTTATGCTAAAATATAATAAGAATGGTAAAATATATAATCAAATATTATTAATAAATTAATTTAATAAAAGGGGATTGATTTTATGGAATCCAACAAAACGAGCCGAGTAACTAAAAGAACTCAAGCTTATAAAAATAACTATTTAAATCAAAATTCTAATAGTTCAAGAACATCTCTTGGTAGACAAGGGAATCTTTCTAGTGCCAGTAGAAATAATCAAAAACGTTCTAATGATGAAGTTGAACTAAGAGTTTCTGCTCCAAAGAGAGTTAAAGTCGAACCTAAAAAAGTCAGCCCTGAAGAACTAGCTGAACAAAAAGCTCGTCATGATCAAGTTCTTAAAAGAGAACAAAAATATAAAGAAGATCAAAAAAGACGTATTGAAGAATTAATGGAACAACAAAAAACTCGTGAACAAAAAAATAAAGATATCGAAAAACGTCAACCACGAGTTGAACCTCAAAAAGAAGAACCAAAAGTTGCTAAAGAAAATAAAAATCTTAGAGATAGAGATATTGCTAAATTAAGAGAAGAATTAAAATCTACTCATGATGAAGAACAAATTCCGCCTATTGAAGAACCTAAAATTGATAATGTTGAAAGACTAAAAAAAGAAAAGAAACTTGATGAAATCTTAACAAGTAATCATTCTTCTCGTTCTAAAGAATCATTAAGTTTAGATGACTTTGTTCCAAAAGATGTTAAAAAAGAAGTAGTTAAAGAACCAGAAGTAAAAAAAGAAGTTCAATATGCTGCTCCTAAAATAGATAAAAATCAAATGGATTATTCTTTAGAAACTAAAGAAGACAATAAAAATTCCATTAGTAAAATGGAAGAAAGAGATCTATTAGAAAAGATTGGTAAAATTAATGAATTAGAATTAACTAATCGTATTAATAAATTAACTAAAGAAGTCTTAAATGATATAGAAGAAAAAGCTTCTCGTGAAATAGAAGAAGAAAAACCAACTAAATCTGAAAATAAATTACTTAATACCGATGTTATAACTCTTACTAAAGCTACTAAAAAAGCTTTAAATGACTTAGAAAAGAATGCTAAAAAAGAGAAAAAAGAAAATAAAAAAGCTAAAAAACATCCAAATAAAGTAAAAAAGAATAAACAAAAAGAAACTAATAGTGAAAATAAACCTAAATCTAAGAAGAAAATTCTACCATTACTCTTCGTCTTAGTTATATCTATTGGTATCTTTATCTATTCTTCTATTAATATAGTTAAATGGCAAAAAGATAATATTGATACTAAAGATATAACTGAAGATATTAATGAAATTGTTGAACCAGAAGAAGTTCCTGATAGTGAAAATGTTGAAATAATTGAACCACAAAAAGAAGTACCAAAATCTAATCCATATTGGGATTATATTAAAGTACCATTAATCAATGTTAACTTCAGTGAATTAAAGAGTAAGAATAGTGAAACAGTTGGATGGATTCAAGTAATGGGAACAAATATTAATTATCCATTTGTTCAAACTAAAAATAATAGTTATTACTTAAGTCATTCATTTGATAAATCAACTAATCAAGCTGGATGGGTATTTATGGATTATCGTAATAATGTTAAAGACTTTGATCGTAACAATATTATCTATGCTCATGGCAGACTTGATACCACAATGTTTGGATCTCTTAAAAATATCCTATCTAGTGGTTGGTTAAAAAATAAAGATAACTATGTTATTAGATTATCTACTGAATATGAAAATACTTTATGGCAAGTCTTTAGTGTCTATCGTATTAAGACAACTAATGATTATATTCAAGTTGATTTTGATAGTGATGAAGAATTTAGTAACTTTGCTAAAATGTTAACTAATAGAAGTGCTCATAACTTTAATACTACAGTATCAGCTACAGATAAGATCTTAACTTTATCAACATGTTATAACCAAACTGATAAAGTAGTTCTACACGCTAAACTAATTAAAGTAGAAAGTCGTTCTTAATAAAGGCATCTTAAATAGATGCTTTTTTTTAACTAATTGACTATACCCATACGGGGTATTATAATATACTTAAGGAAGCGATAATAATGCCAAAAAAGAAAATTCGTAGTGAAGAAGAAAAGAAATATTTAACTAAAAGATTAAATATAATTGAAGGTCAAGTTCGTGGAATTAAAGACATGGTTAATGATGATCGATATTGTGCTGATATCTTAATTCAAATGTCAGCTATTTCTAAAAGCCTAGAAAGTCTTGGTGAAGAAATAATTAAAAATCATTTAAATACTTGTTTAGTTAATGATATTAAAAATGATAATTATGATTCTTTAAAAGAAATAATGGACTTATATCGTCGTTTATATAAATAAAAGGTGGTTTAAATGAAAAAAATAATTTTAAGTATTAAAGGAATGAGTTGTAGTGCTTGTTCATCTAGTTTAGAAAAATATTTAAATAAACAAAAAGGTATATTAGATGCTACAGTTAACTTAGTTCTAGCTCAAGCTAGTATTAGTTATGATGAATCATTAACTATTGAAGATTTAAATCGTTTTGTCAAAGACGCTGGTTTTGAATCTTTAGGTGAATTTGATTTTAAAAAAGAAATTAATAAAAAAAGTCGTGATAAAAAATTCTTAATCATCTATGGTATCTTAGCTTTATTAACGTTATATATTGCTATGTCTCATATGCTAAAATTACCATCTATCCCATATCTTGATTTAATGAAATATCCCTTTAATTATAGTCTTAGTTTATTAATTCTTGCTCTTTTATTTATTATCTATGGCTTAGATATCTTTAAAAGTGGTATCAAAAATATTATTCATCGTTCATATAATATGGATACTTTAGTATCTTTAGGAGTTACAGCTAGTTTTTTATATAGTTTATATAGTTTTTATATGATTATAAATGGTCACGTAGAACATGTCCATAACTTATACTTTGAATCATGTGCTATTATTATCTTCTTTATTAAACTAGGTCGTTATATTGATTATCAAAGTAAAGAAAAAACTAAAGAAGCCTTAAAAGAATTAGTTCAAATAACTCCAAGTATGGCTTTACTAAAAACTAAAGATGGTGAAAAAGAAGTCACAATTGATGAAGTTAATAAAGGAGATATTCTAATTTGTAAACCAGGTATGAAAGTAGCTGTTGATGGCACAATTACTAAGGGTGAAACCCATTTAGATGAATCATTTATTACTGGTGAATCAATTCCTAATAAAAAACAAGTAGAAGATAAAGTAGTAGCTGGTAGTATCAATATTGATGGTTATATTGAGTATCAAGCTGAAAGAATTGGTCGTGATTCAACTATCTCTGAAATAGTTCGTTTAGTAGTTGAAGCTTCTAATACTAAATCTCATATTCAAAAAGTGGCTGATAAAGCAAGTAGCATCTTTGTTCCAGCTATCTTAATTATTGCCTTCTTAACTTTAATTGGTTACTTAATCCTTCATCATCCATTTAATGAAGCTTTAATATCTTGTGTTACTGTCTTAGTAGTCGCCTGCCCATGTGCTTTAGGTTTAGCAACCCCTTTAGCTATTGTCGTAAGTGAAGGTGTCTGTGCTAAAAATGGTCTTTTAATCAAATCTAGTGAAGTCTTAGAACAAGCTCATAAAGTTGATACTATTGTCTTTGATAAAACTGGTACTTTAACTTATGGTAATTTAAAAATATCATCTATTAATAACTATAGTAATTATCAAGATCGTGAATTACTAAGTATTGTTTATAGTATAGAAGCTAAAGTAACTCATCCAATAAGTCTTGCTTTCACTTCCTATGCTAAAGAAAATAATCTTACTTTACAAGAAATAACTAAATTAAAAAATATTGAAGGTATTGGAGTTAGTGCTAAAGTAAATAATAAAGATATCTATCTAGGTAATAATAAACTATTTACTAAATTAAAAATCAAAAATGATTATGTTAAGGAAGAAGAACAACTAGCTAGTACTGGTAATAGTATTGTTTATGTTATTGAAGATAAAAAAGTTATTGGTTTAATTGGCGTGAATGATATCTTAAGAGATGATGCTAAATACACAGTCACTAAACTAAAGAAAATGGGTAAAGAAGTTATCATGCTTACTGGTGATAATGAAATAACCGCTCAAAAGATAGCCGAAGAACTTAATATTGATAATGTTATTGCTAATGTCTTACCACAAGAAAAAACTAAAGTAATTAAACAATTAAAACGTAATGATAAAAAAGTAATAATGGTTGGGGATGGTATTAATGATGCCCCATCTCTAGCTACTGCTGACATTGGTATAAGTGTAAATAGCGGTACTGATATTGCTGCTGATTCAGCTGATATTATCTTAATTAATGATAAACTAGAAAATATTCCAACTTATATGTTAATTAGTCAAAAAACTTTGCGTATTATTAAAGAAAACTTATTCTGGGCTTTCTTCTATAATGCTTGTATGATTCCTCTAGCTATTGGTTTATTTAAAGGTTTTGGTTTTAGTATGAATCCAATGTTTGCTAGTTTTGCTATGACTTTTAGTAGTTTAACTGTTGTCTTTAACTCTTTACGTTTAAAAAGATGGAAAGATTCTAAATAGGTGAGTTATGGAAAGATATCGTGAAATCGAACGTAGTATTATTAAAACCTATCGTAAAGAGATCTGGTCGAAATTTATTAAAGCTGTTAAAGATTATCAACTAATTAATGAAAATGATAAAATCATGGTTTGTATTAGTGGTGGTAAAGATTCCTTCTTACTAGCTAAATGTGTTCAAGAACTACAAAGACATAGCCAAATACATTTTGAAGCTCATTACGTCGTAATGAATCCTGGGTATAATAAAGCTAATATTGATCTAATAATGGAAAATGCTAAAACTTTAAATATCCCGATTGAAGTCTTTGAAAGTGATATCTTTGAGGTAGTTGATACCATAAGCAGTGAAGAACCATGTTATTTATGTGCTCGTATGCGAAGAGGTCATCTATACAATAAAGCTCAAGAATTAGGTTGTAATAAAATCGCTTTAGGTCATCACTTTGATGATGTTATTGAAACAACTTTACTATCAATGTTATATGGTGCTGAAATCAAAACCATGATGCCTAAACTACATAGTGATAACTTCAAAGGTTTAGAACTAATAAGACCATTATACTTAGTTAAAGAATCATCAATTATAGCTTGGAAAAATTTTAACAACTTAACCTTCTTAAATTGTGCTTGTCGTTTTACTGCAAAAAGTATGTTTGAAAATAATAGTAAACGTAAAGAAATCAAAGAACTAATTAATAAATTACGTGAAGTAAATAAAGATGTTGATCATAATATATTTAAAGCTTTAGATAATGTTAATTTATGTTGTGTTCTAGGTACTAAAAAAGATGGTGTCTACGAGTCTTTCTTAGACACTTATGATGATAAAGAATAATAGATATAGTTAATTCTATATCTTTTCTTATGCTATAATAAAACTAGAGTAGGTGTTAAGATGTTAGAAAAAATTGAAAAATACTTTTTATACTTTTGGTTATATGCCATTATTGGTTGGTGTTATGAAGTCTTCTTAGAAGTCTTTATCTATCATTGGGGTTTCTCTAATCGTGGTGTTTTATTTGGTCCATATTGTCCTGTATATGGTTTTGGTGCTTTAATCTTTATCTTTTTAATTTACCCATTAATTAAAGATAAACCATATCCTAAAAAACTATTTTATATCCCCCTAGTATTTTTAGGTTGTATGTTATCAGCTACTATTCTAGAATTAATAACATCATATATCTGTGAAGCATTTATGGGTTCATGGCCATGGCAAACTTATGCTGATTATAAAATAAATTTCCAAGCTCGTATTGCTTTATCACCATCTCTAAGATTTGGTTTAGGTGGTGTTATCTTTCTTTACTTATTACAACCATTATTTGAAAAACTAACTTCTAAATTACCTAAAATAGCCTTAACAATAATTACCAGTATCTTACTAGTTATTGTTCTTATTGATTCCATTTATACATTTTTAATTAAATAATAATTTCTTAAATAATAATTTTTCTTTTGGGTATCCTAATAATAGAAAAGAGGAATTATTATGAATGAAATATATAACTTCTTAAAACAAGGTGATTGCTATTACCTAGCTACTCTAGATGGTAAACAACCTCGTGTAAGACCATTTATGTCTATTAAAATAGTAAATGATAAATTATATATTCTAACGACTAAAGATAAAAATGTCTCTAAACAAATGCATAAGAATCCTAAAGTCGAATTATGTAATTATAATGGAGATGAATGGATTAGAGTAACTGCTGAAGCAGTAGTAGATGACGATGTCGAAGTTAAACAATTAATATTAGATGATTTTCCTAAGTTAGAAGAAATGTATGATGCTAATGATCCAAATGTTGAATGTCTATATTTAACTAATATCAAAGCAACTATTTCATCTTTTGACGATAAACCTAAAGTCATTAAACTATAAAGATATTTATTATATCTTTATTTTTTATTTAAATTATTGACAAATCTTTATTTAAAAAGATATATTATAAATATATAAATTAAGGAGAGATATAATGGAAAAAGCAAAAGTATATTTTACTAGAGATTTAACACCTGAAAGTGTTATCAAAATGTATGAAGCTCTAGGTCGTAAATTGCCAGGTAAAGTAGCTGTTAAAGTTCATTCTGGTGAAAGAGGCAATCAAAATTATCTTCGTCCAGAATTTTTAAAACCTATGATTGAACATGTTAATGGTACAGTTGTTGAATGTAATACTGCTTATGATGGTGCTCGTGATACAACTGAAAAACATTTAGAATTAATGAAAGAACATGAATGGAGTAATTACTTTAATGTCGATATTATGGATAGTAAAGAAGATATTGAATTAGATATTCCTAATGGTAAAGTTCTTAA
>CANPXB010000038.1 GCA_947585595.1 uncultured Bacilli bacterium | reverse complement strand
GTTGAAAACATATCAGTCTCTTCCATTTTATTTTCTAATTTATATTTAGATACATAATATGCTTCTTCGACTTCTCTTTTCATTAATAAGTCATCATAATCTTTTATTTGACTTTCATCTTTATTCATTCCTTGATATTGAATAGCATTAGCTACATATTGATCAACTAACATTGATTTACTACTACCATCATTAGGTATCTTAAGATTTAAACGATATTCATATCCTTCAATTCGGTAATTAACATCATTTAAATTCTTATTTAATTCTAATTTTTCATTATCAGACAATTCATTATTTTTTAAACTCTCTAATATATTATCTTTTTGTTCTTTAGCTTGCGCTAAATCATTATTAACAAAGTATTGCCAATCATGTTCATCAATTTCTTTAACAAAGTTATTATAAGCTTCTTCAGCTTCTTTTATTTTCTCTTTATCTTTACTTATGTATTTAGCTTCATTTAAACTATGTAAATAATCATATCCATAATTACTAACACGATAATATTGCCAAGAATCTCGGTCATATTTCTTCATTAATTTCGTCGCATCAATAGTTGTCAGATCATCAACATAATATTCAAGTTGTTCTGGATCTTCTAAATCATAATTCTTTAAACCATCTTCTAACATTTTTGTTACTGAATCATCTAATATAACACTATCAATATTTAAAGCAAATTTAATAATAGCTCCTGATAATAAAGTAAATAACACTGTAATAATTGCTAAGATATAAATAGCTTTTTTATGAAATATCTTAGTTAATTCATTTTTAATTAAATTAATCAATGATATTACCTCCTGCCTGTTTTAAGAATGCTTCTTCTAAAGTCATTTCTATTAATCTAACTTCATATATCTTATAATCTTTATCTACTAATTTTTTAATTAATAAAGCTAAATCTTCTTTTTCTCTTAATACTCTAATTTCTTTATCTGATATTATTTCATCATCTTTATTAAGTATCTTATCTAAACCATCCGTCTTATCAAGTTCAATCATATAATAAGATTTATCTGTCTTTTTAAAATTCTTAACTGAACTTTCAGTTATTACTTCCCCATTTTTTATAATACAAACATCCGTACAGAAACTCTCTAACTCAGCTAAATTATGACTAGATATTAAAATTCCCATCTTTTCTTCTTTAGCTAACTTTTTAAGTAAATCTCTTAGTTCTTTAATTCCTTCTGGATCTAAACCATTAGTTGGTTCATCTAAAATTAAAATATTAGGTTTATTAATTATTGAAGCTGCAATTCCAAGCCTTTGCCTCATACCTAAACTATATTTACTTACTTTATCATCTATTCTTTTATCAAGACCAGATAACTTAATTACTTCTTCAATTCTATCTTTATTAACCCCTTTATACATATTAGCAATTAATTCTAAGTTCTTTCTTCCTGATAAATACATGTATAAATCAGGACTTTCCACAATTGCTCCTACTTTTAAAATAGCTTTTTCAAAATCATTTACAATATTATAACCATTTATTAAGACTTCACCACTACTAATAGACTGTAATCCTAATATTAGTTTAATTGTTGTTGTTTTACCAGCTCCATTCGGCCCAATAAAACCTAAGATCTCTCCTTCTCTAATTTCAAAGGAAACATCTTTTAAAATTTGTTTATTACCAAAGTACTTATTTAACTTTTTTACTTCTAGTATTTTATTCTTTTCCATATTACTCCTCCTATCTATATTATTATAGGTCAATAGTTAATTTCCTTTTTTTTCTTTAAAACTTATATAAATTTAAACCAATCTCTGAATCATATTCACGAAGAACATCACCATCTAACTTAGTTAAAACTAGTTCACAAGTTGCTCCTATAATACATTCATTTAAATGTCCCCCAAAGACATTCATCTCTTCATTACATAAATTTATATGAAAATGTAAATAAGTCTTATTATCCATTTTAGAAATATTACCTATTAAAGAAGTAATCTCCATTGGTCCACTAAACTCTTTACTATGATATTGTTTTTCTACTGTATTAAATAACCCTACTTTAACATATGAAGCTGCTCCAAGCCCTACTACTGAACCACACTTAATATCTTCTTTATCACATAGTTCTGTAATCTTACTTAGTACTTCTTCATCTTTATCTATTCTAATTACATAATGTTTATCATCTATTTTTTTATATTCCATAATTCCACCTCATACCAATAATTATATCATGAAAAAAAAGATAATAAATTATCTTTCTAACTAAATATTTTAATACTATCTAAGACAAAATTTGTTAATTCTTTATTATTATATTTAACATTAATATTTATCTTATCATCTTTCTTAGTTCCATCAACTTCTAAAACTAAGCCTTTGGTTACACAGTTATTATCTTTACCACAATCACTAACATCTGCTGAAGTTAAATACATATTAAAGTCATCATTATTAGTATATAAATAGAATGTTCTAAAACCATTATTTTCAAAGTCTAAACCAACTACTTTGCCTTTATTTGTTGTATAGATATTAACAGCTGCATTAAACTCCTTATCATAAGTAACTGGAACATTTTTAAGATAATCTTGATATTCACTTAATGACATCTTATTACATTTAGCATAGTAATCAACTAATTTACTATCTTTACCTATTTCTTCATAATATTGCTTAGTAATTGAAATAGCTGTTTTTTGATCAATTGTAAATGTATTACGATAAACATTTACTTTCTTACCATTAACTAACATTTCATCTTTAGTTCTACTTAATTTATCTTTAACAACTAATTCCTTTAATATTTCTGCTGTTTTATTAACTACATATTTATAATCAGCATCACTAAGTTCTATCTCATTTTTCTTAACTTCATCTCTATTAATCTTTTTATAGTAAACATTATTACCATCTAAATCTATTTGATAGATATTATCTGTTTCTTTATTATTTACTTTTAATTCTTTAGCATCAATTGATACATTTAAACCATTAAGCATTTGAATAATCATCTTATCACTATTAATATTAAAATATATATTATTATCTAAAATATCAGTATCTCGATTATCTATTATTTGTTCACTAACATAATCTATTGTATTATCAAATACTTTTTCAGGTCGACTCATTAAATAGAAATTAACTATTGGATAAACAATAAAGTAACCTATAGCTCCTAAGAATGCTATTGTTACAATTAATTTAAGGAAGAAAATTAAAATACTACGTGCTCTAAATCTTTTTCTAAATGGTTGAAATGATCTAGTTAAATAAATATCATCTAAATCAGATTTTCCACTTATTTGTTCTATCTTAACATCTTCATTTTTACTTACTTCTTTATCTTCTTCTACTTCTAGAGACTCTTTACTACTATCTTCTTGTTCTTTTTCCATCTTTTCTAAAGCCTCTAAATGATTAGTTTGTTCTAAGATATCTTCGACTTCAGCAATATCCTTCTTTAAAGCATCAATCTTACTTGTTACTTCATCCTCATCACTTTGTTCTGCTTCATTTTGTTCTTGTTCTTCTTTTTCTTCAGATTCTTCATCTTCTTTTAAAGACTTATCTTCTTCACTTTCCTTATCAATAACTTCTTGTAAATCTTTATACTTAATTTCACGAGTCATTGATACTTCGTCTTCGACTTCTTCCAAAGTATCTTCCTTACTCTTTAATTGTTCTTCATATTCTTCTAAAACACGGGCATATTTTTGTTCACGCATATAAATCACTCTACTTTATAAAACAATTTTAACATAAATAGAAAAAAATAGATATAATTATCTATCTATTTTTGCTTTTCCTAATAATTCATCATATTCTTTAAATAAATCATCTATAACATATATTTTATTATTTACTTTAATAACTGCATCGTAATTAGGATCTTCTTTTCTTACATCATTAACTAATTCACGATAAGTATCAATTGTATCAACTACATAATCTAAACGACCATGTTTTTTATAATATATTTCACTATTCTTTAAAATAGAATACATTGTAAATAAATATAATTGATTAACATCAAAACAACTAATAAATTTTTCTAAATCAATTGATTTATCAAATAATTCTAAAACGGCTGTATAACCATTTAATAATCTAGTATATTTCTTCTTACATAATATAACATATTCCCTAAAATCCATATCTTGATTACTATTTTCATATTCTTCATATATTTCATCATAATAAGGAGAATCTTTATCTAGACGATAAACATCACGATACATATCTTTACGAGCCCTAATAGCTTGTTTTAATTTTTTAAATACTTCTTCATCACCAGATAAAACAACATCATCAACATTAGATATTATATTACGTAAGAAAGCTTTCTTAGAAAATCTTAAAGTTCTACCTCCTACTCCTAATGTTGAACATATTTCATATTTAAAACTTCTAGTTAAATCATCTTCTTTAAAAATAACTCCTAAAGGTAGATAATAATATCTTTCAATAAATTCATCATATAAGTTTTTATCTTTTTTTATTAGTGCTATATTTCTTAAACCTTCAGCAAATTCCCATTCATCATTATAAACTACTAATGGTTTAAAAACTAATTTAAGACTTGGTAAAATTTTATCATTCATCACACTAACCACCTTATCTTAGATAATTATACTATAAATTTATAAATATTGAAATAATTTTAATTATTTTAAAATTAATTCTTTAAAACGATCCCCTTTTTCTTGATAATTTTTAAAGTACTCATAACTTGCTGCAGCTGGACTTAAGATACAACTACTACCTTGTTTAGTAACTTCTTTTGCTACTTTAACTGCTTCTTCAATTGTTTCCGTAAAATAAACTTGTTTATCTTGAAGTTTATTGCCAATATCATATCCTGTCTTTGGCATACAAATAAAGTTTCTTACTTTAGAATTTTGTAAGAAGGTTACAAACTCCGTATAATTAATGCCTCTATCCATTCCCCCAAATACTAAAGTATCAATATCCTCAATTGCCTTTATCGCTTCTTCAGTTGCTTCTGGAATAGTAGCTAAAGTATCAACATAATATTTAACTCCCTCAATATTTCCTATAAACTCCATTCGATATGGTAAAGCTTTAAAATTACTAATAGTTTCAAGAATATCTTGCTTATCTATCTTTAATAATTTACCAACAACAAAAGCAACCATAATATTTTCCAAATTATGTCTTCCTAAAATATTTCTTTTTAAATCTTTATCAAATACTATCTCATCTTGATAATATACTTTATCGTTAACTAACTTAATTACAGCTTTACTATCTTTACCTGTACCATCAACACTTAATAAATGTCCTTTTAACTTACTCTTTTTAACTAGTTTATTTAAGTTATCATTAGAAGAACAATATATACTATAATCATCTTTTCCTTGATTAGTAAACATATGCATCTTTATTTCATGATAATGTTCTACTGTTAAAGCATGATCTAAATGATCTTGAAATAAATTTAAAATAATTCCTATTTTAGGAGATATATCTAAGTATTCTAATTGATGTGAAGACATTTCTAAAACATAATAATCTACTTCTTCATCTAAATCTAAATCAAAAATTGGTTTACCAATATTTCCGGCTAACAAAACTTTATATTTCTTTTTTAATATTTCATATATTAAAGAAGAAGTCGTACTCTTTCCCTTAGTTCCAGTAACCCCAATTACTTTATCTTTAGCTACACTAAGTAATAGTTCCATCTGTGAACTAATTTTTTTATAAAAAGATGTTGTATCTATTTTATTAAGTGATATTCCTGGACTTTTAATTATAATGTCATACTTATCTAAATTATCTAAGTAATTCTCCCCACTAATAAAATAAATATTATGATCATCAACAAACATCTCTTTATTACTATCTTTAATATCTACTTGATCAATAATCGTTATTTCTTCATCTTTTAAATATGTTCTTATAAACTTATATGTTGATTTACCTTCACGACCAAATCCTAAAATAGCTATTTTTTTACTTTTTAAATACTCAATTATTTTCTCTTTCATCTAACGCATCCCTAACTAATTTTATATATTCATCCTTCACATTATGCGTATTATTCCATCTATGTTCTAAATCTAACTCTCCTAAATCTTTATAATAATTATCATAATAATCTTTAAGTAATATTGGTAAATTATCTTTATCTAATTTATTAATTGTTTTATATATCGCATAATTTATTTCTTCAAAAGTTCCCACACAATCAAATGGTTTAACATTTTCATAACCTAGTAATTCTTTAAACATCGGTAGTAATTTTGCATCCGCAAATAAATCTTTACCAAAAATACTTACTAATTCATCTTTATATAAATATGGACTTAGTAAAGAAAAAACAAATAAGCACTTCGCACATTTACCGCACCAACACCAAGGTTCACTTTTACTTCCTACATTACAACTTTTAAAGATATGATGAAACTTCTTATACTTAGCAAATAACATTCCTATTTGATATTCCGTTAAAGGTCGAAGTAAAGAAAAATAATTAATAATATTTTCTAAATACTCTTTTTGATAATTATTAAAATCACTTTCAAATTCAAAAGACTTAGAATATTGATGATTAATCTTTGTTCCTAAGACATTTGCTTCATTAGCACTTGATTCATTAGATAAAATAATATTCTTTTTATTATTTAAATAAGCAGTTAAATAAGACACAAAAGCTACCATTGCTGAAAATGGTGTATGTCCATTTAAGAAACCTTGACTATTTAACTCTAATAAATTCTTATCTATTGTTCTTTTTATTTTAATAATCTCTTCATCTTTATATCCGGCTTCATAAGCACAATCTAACATAACTTGTTTTGGATTAATAATAAATGGTGTTCCTTTAACTAAACTTAAAGTAACACAAGAGTCTTTACCTCCTCCAATAGCAATCATATCTCCTATACCATCATACTTAATATTAGTTTTCTTACTATTACCTTTACTAATAAATTTAATAAAGTTATCTTCATCAACATCAATTTGATTAACATAGAAGAATTCTCCTAAACCATAATAAAATATTTTTCTAAAGAATTCCTCTTGCTTTTCATCTAAACTTCCACATTCAATTATAAAGTTATATGGACATACACACTTCCAATAACTAATTGCTTCAATCATTCCGATATTAAAAACTAAATAATCTACATAATCTTTATCTATATCTTTTTTACTTACTGGTATTTCTAAACTAGGTTTAAAATCCGTTAAATCATCAATGGCAAAATGAAAAACTATCTTAATTAGCTTATCTAAATAAGTAATTTCATAATCTATATATCTAAAAGTATTAAATTTTTTAAATTCTTCTAATTTTGTCATATAAATCCCTCTTTCAAATTATAACACTTTATATCATATTAATAAATTAACTTTACAATTACTATTTACCATTCAAAAAAACTGATTATTTAATCAGTTTATTCTTTTAAAGACATCGAACTATATATTTGATTATAGAAGTTTTCACAAACTTTATTTTCATCTTCAAATTCCATTTTATAAACAAATAATAGTAATTTATCATCTTGTTTAGTAACTCGATAATATATCTTTTCATTTTCTTTATCTGAAGTAAATGTCTGCCATTTAATTGCGTTATTTTCCTCACTCGCAACTCCTTCATCTTCACTATGGGTATAATAATAAGCAATAGATTTTATTAAATCCTCTTCATCTTTATACCCCTTAACCGCATTGAATGATAAAGTACATTTATTATTACTATATTCTACTTTAGGTTTTTCTTCCTCTTTATTTTCTTCAGTTGGTTTTTCTTCAGCTGGCTTTTCTTCTGGCTTCGGTTCTTCTTTATTTTCTTCAGGTTCTTCTACTGGTAAAGGGACACGATAAACATAAGTAAATGTTGTTCCTTCTTTAGTAAATCCTTCTGGAATCGTTATATTAAATCTATCTAAGACATTATATTCTTCATAAGTTAAATCACCATTATATCCTGTAACACCTTCACTATCTTCATTAATAACTGGTGTATCATTCTTTGGTAATAAATTTAATATTTCTTTAAAGTTTAAACTAATTCCAATAACAGCCACAATTCCACTATATAAAATCATTGCTAATATGGCCATTACTAAACTAGTACCACCCTTTTTCTTCGCTAACATAGATAATTCATATTGATTCATTTTTGGCTTATGTTTATGTAAGCTCTTAACTTTCTTCTTAGCTGTTCCAATATAAATATGATTAACTATTAATGCTAAAACTAAACGATAGACAAAATCTACCACAATTGATATCGGTACTGGTATTAAGTTTAAAATAGCAACTTCAATTCCTAAAACAATTAAACCTAATAAATATAATTTACGATATATAAAATATATTCCACCAAATAAGAAGCCACAAAAAGAAAATGGTGACATTGTAATCTTGGTAAAAGCTTCACCAACATATTCTTTACATACTTTAACTTCATCTATTTCTGGTAATTGTTCATTAAAATTATTATATATACTAGGAGCACTATTAACTTGTTGTACTACTTCAGGTACAACTGCAGGATGACTAACTGGATCATAGTTACGTGGTTGAATAAATTTATTATTTTCCACCACTTCTTTAGGTGCATCTTCACCAACTAAAGTATTAACTCCTAAACCACCCATACTTAAAGGTTGTTCATTCATCCAGTTTTGATTATTACCATTAGCGTTCATTACTTGATTATTAACTACTGGATTAACATTACTTGGTCCTGGTACTGGTCCTTGTTGTGGTTCATTAATTAAAGGAGATGCATATGTCGTTGTTCCATTAACATCATCCATTAAAGTTTCAATACCTTCATCAAATAAATCTAATACCTCAGGTGATTGCATTGGTTGTGGTTGATTAACTGGAGTTGTACTATTTCCTGCCATAGCCGCCCCATTTATAAATTGACTATTTGCGCCATTAGTTGTTGAAGAATTAACTTCATTTATTTCATCATCAAATAAACCTGCTGGAAAAAACTTATTAGTTACAGGACGTGTAGGATTACTTTGTTGGTTATTATTAAACTGTGAATTTAGATTATTACTATTATCCATAAGCCTACACCTCTATCATAATCATAACATTATTTAAAGCCTATGTAAATTTGAAAATCTTTTAATTTTTATTATTCACTCTTAATAATGTAAAGTATTAATATCCTCTAATTATTCCTTATTTTTCAATTCTTTTACTTGTTTTTCTAGTTCTTTTTGTCTTCTTAATATTTCATCGATTTTATCATGTAATTCCTCAATTATAAGTTCTGTTTTTAAATCTGTTTTATAATCATTTTTATTTCTTAAACTATCTTTTTTAGCTTGCCTATTCTGACTCATCATAATAACTGGTGCTTGTAAAGCCGCAATACATGATAAAAGTAAATTAAGTAATATAAAAGGAAATGGATCTAAAGCTTTAGTTAAAATAACTCCATTTATAACTATCCAAGCAATTAAAAATAAAGAGAAACCAATAATAAAATTCCAACTACCAGCAATAGCTGTTAATTTATCAGCTATCCTATCTCCAATTGTCATATTTTCTTCATCCATCTTATCTACATCAACACTTATTGGATTATCAACCAACATATCTAACAATTCTTCTTCACTTTGTTTATCAATATCTTGATTTAATAACATTTTAACTATTTCTCTTTTATTTATCTCTTTCATACTATCACCATCTAATATTATACTATTATTCACACACTTAGATACAAAAAAAAGAACTTTTATAAAGTACTTTAATTTATTTTATTACTTCTTATATTACCTTAATAACAAAAAACACCTAACTCAGCAATGAATTAGGTGATGCTATTTAAAGCAACACTCAACATGGAAATATTGAATGTTCCTACTTGTAATATTACCATTAATAAATAAAAATTGCAATTCTTTTTCGTCGTATTTATGATACACATTTGATATAATATTTATAGGAACATTTAATAGTTGGGTGTTACCTCTATCTATACAGACTGGAGGTGATGCATGATGAGTAAGAAAGATTTTTTAATCATTATTTTATTCATCATCATATTTTTACTTATAGCATTACTTTTTGTAATTCTAAAATAAGAAAAGCACCTAACTCAACAATGAATTAGGTGGTAACCAAATATACGGTAACACTCAACACGAAAATATTGAATGTTCCTTTTTTATTATATTCAAGTTTCCTTGACAAATACATTGTATCATAAAAACGACTATTTTACAAGTCGTTTTTAATTTAATCTCGATTATTCGAGTTAATTAACAATATGGTGCAGGTGAAGGGACTTGAACCCCCACTCCGTAAGGAACTAGATCCTAAGTCTAGCGCGTCTACCAATTTCGCCACACCTGCATTATTAATGGTGGACCTCGTAGGACTCGAACCTACGACCGCCCGGTTATGAGCCGGATGCTCTAACCAACTGA
>CANPXB010000037.1 GCA_947585595.1 uncultured Bacilli bacterium | reverse complement strand
GTTCTTCTACTATAGGTTTATCAATATCAAAATTATAATCAGCGGCGATATGAGGATTATTATGATACTTTCTTAAAGCCTTAACTTCTTCAGGAGTTAAAGTAAATATTTCGGAGTTTTCAAAATCAACATATTTACCAGTTCGAGTTATCTTATTAATATCGATTTTTGATATATTTTTCATGTTCTCACCATTTCTATTATATCATTTAGTTTCACAAATAAAAAGAAGAGTTAACTCTTCTTGAAAACAAATAATTTACTTAAAAGATAATTAGCGATTGTAACTATTACTTGAGAGACAATTTTACCTATTTTATCATTACCATTTAAGATCGTAACAATAATAAACATAGTAAACATATCCATAAGTAAACTTAAAATTCTTGAACCAACAAAACTAGTTACTTCTTTGAATATCTTTTTACTCTTACTTTTAAAGACATAAATACGATTAGTAATATAAGCAAAGGAAACGGCAAAGATCCAAGAAATAATATTAGCTATTTGTAATTCAATTTTGTTTTGAGGATCTAGAAAGGTACTAGTACATACAAAGTATGTTACAAGACTGACAACGGTCGTTAAACCACCCACAATTAAGTAGTTCCATAGTTCTTCATTTTTATGATAGATTCCCCATCCCCAACGCCAGAAACGAACGATGAAGTTAGGTTTATATTCATAGTAATTATAAAGTTTATTTTTCTTAACTAAAATTCCTTCACTAGCTTCTTTTATTAAAGGTAGATCATTTATTGAATCAGTATACATTTTATTGATTTTAGCTTTAGGGTATTTCTGATAGAATAAGTTAACTTTTTCTTGACCATGACAATTATGACCTTTTATTTTTCCAGTATGAGGATCAACATCGGTAGCAAATAAATCTTTGACTTGGTATTTATCAGCTATAGGTTTTAGCCAAAAATAACCTGATGCGGAAATAATAATATCTTTTTTATGATCTTTTTGTTCAGTCCAAAAAGCTTTTAATTTATGTTCATGAGTTTGCCAAAAAGCACTTACAAATTCTTCAGTGTTAGGAAAATACTTTAGAAAAGAAAATAATTTATTTTTCATTTCTTCTTTAGTTCTTAGTTTTAATAAGTATAAGATAACAGTACCTATGGATCCTAATAAAGTAAGGATGACTTTAGGATTCTTTTTAAGAGCAAATAAAACTAAGTCGACGCCAGAGTCCCCATCATAGATTGTGCCATCAAAATCATATAAATTGTATTTCATATTAATCACTTCTTCTTTTTAGCTGGATGGTTGGTTTTTTCTTCTTCTTTATGATGAAATAAGATATCGGTTCTTAAAACAATAAATAGTAATAAGATCATTAAAGCAACATATAAAGCTATAGCTATCTTACTATCACCTAAAACATAGAAAATACTTACGGCAGCAAATATGATATTGATACCATAAATAATTAAGACAGTTCCTTTAACACCAAATTTCATTTTTAATAATTGATGATGGAAATGTTCTTTATCTGGAGCACTTATTTTCTCCCCTTTTAATAATCTTCTAAAGATAGCAAAGGCGGTATCAAAGATAGGAATAGATAAGATTAAAATAGGAATGATTAAAGAAGTTAAAGTAGTCGCTTTAAATCCTAATAAGGCAATAACACTAATTGTAAAACCTAAGAATAAGCTACCAGTATCACCCATAAATATTTTAGCAGGATGAAAATTATGAACTAAGAAGCCAAGAGTAGATCCTAACATAATTAAAGATAAAATAGTATCTAAGCCTTGCATTTTATTTAAGACAAAAGCAATAATAGCAATCGTTGTAAAGTAGATAGATGATACGCCAGAAGATAAACCATCTAAACCATCAATTAAATTAATAGCGTTAGTAATACTAACAATAAAAATAATAGTTACTAGGTAATTTAATGGGGCGGGGAAAACAAAGTTTATACCTAAAACATCTATATGATTTAAAACAATATTACCATAGAATACAACGACACAAGCAGCAATTAATTGAAATATTAATTTAGTACGAGCACGAATCGGTTTAATATCATCAAAAATACCAATTAGAACAATAATAAAACCACCGATTAAAATAGATAACATTTGAATTGAGGTTCTAGCAAATAACATGTATCCTAATAAGAAGGCACCAAAGATGGCCAAACCACCCATACGAGGAGTTGGAACAGTATGAGAACTTCTTTCATTAGGAATATCTATTGCATTAGCGTGAATAGCTGCCTTTTTGACAAAAGGAACTAGAATTGCACTTGTTAAAAAAGTAATTAGAACAATAAAGAATATATTATGTCCATTAACTTCAAAAAACATAAAAACCACCTAAATATTATTATACGATATTATTTATAAAACATAAATACTTGTTTTATTTAGGATAGAAAAAGAGGAAGTTAATTATTCTTCCTCTTCTTTACTATTTTTACGTTTTCTAGATTTCTTTTCTTTTGGTTCTTCTTTTTCATCTTCAGAAGCTTGTTCTTCTTTTTCTAAACGATGAATTTCTCTTTGAGATAATTTTAATTCAACGGTTTCATTATTTATTTTAGCTTTAACAGGACCTACAACTGTTTCTTCAGAAACAACTTTTTCTTTTTCTATTTCTTTAGTTTCTGGAGTTTTTTTAATTTCTTCTTTTTTTGGTTCTGTTTTTCTTACTTGTTTAGCTTCTTGTAATTGTTTTCTTGAGGCTTGAAGTAATTCAACTAATTTAGTATTTTTCTTTCTGATTTTAGAATTAGTAACCATAATAATTATTAGTAATAAAATAGTTAAACCAGATACACCAATAAAGATAATTGTAAGCATGAAATATAATTGAGCATTTTTACTATTTTTGTTTTCTTCTACTATATATCTTTGGAAAGTTCCTTCTTTAGTATCGTACTTATACCAATCTTTTTCACCAGTTTTAGCATTCATACCATATACTAGGACAATATCACTAGCTTCTAAACCTGCATATGAATCTATTTGTAGACCATTAATATCGATTCTTTTAACATTACTATATTCTTCAATAATACTTGGAGCTGGTAATGAAATAAAGGTAAATTCTTCTGAATTAACTTGTTTATATAATTCATAAGTATTATTACTATCATCATAAACATAAAGATTAATATCGCCAGCTTCATTTTTTAAAGCAACTAAGGTAAAACCAGTTATATCACTTGTTAAAGCTGGAACTGTTTCATCATTAATAACTACTTCAGATAAAATATAGTAAGCTGGAACTTCAATAGCATCAGTCTTACGAACAACAGTCATTTCTTCATTATCAACTGTTACTGTTACCGGATTTAATTCTTTACGAGTAACTTCGATAATATAGTTTTTCTTATTACCTTTTTCCGCAGTTACAACGATTTCAAATCTATTTAAGCCTTCAGTTAATTCTTTAGTACCAGCACCACTTACTGTAGCACTACTATCTTCTTTAGTAGCATTAATAGTAATACTTTCAGTTTCATTTGGTACTTCTAATGAATAATAAGAAACTTCTTTATCAAAAGCTGGATCTAATTCAAAGTTTTCAATTGTTAAGTCTTTTAAATTAGCATTTGTGCTGTAGCTAGCTTCGATTTCTTGTTGGGTACGAGCAGTTATTTTGACAGAGCCTTTGGAAAAATCAATAGTACTACCATCGTCTTTATACATAGCTGCTGAATCAATACCAACTGTTGATGAACCGCTTTTTGTTGCTTTTAAAGTAAATGTAACTTTACTACTTCCTGTTAAAGTAGAACCTGTTTTAACACATTTTCCACCAGTATCTGAGGTAGTCTCTTTTAAAGTAAACATAGAGCTATCATAATTTAGACAATATTCCCAACCTGCTGCTCCTGAAGCACTAACAGTTATAGTGACATTGTTACCTACTACAACACTTGTTTTATTAGCACTAACTTTTAAAGATGCAGCATTAGTAATTGTTAATCCACAGAAGAAAGCAATTAAGGCAATAACAAATATTTTTATTCTTTTCATATTATTTTTTTACTCCTTACTATAAAGATTGTTTACCTAATATGTGACTTTGAACAAGAATTAAATCATTTATTTTTATATTATTATCATAAGATGAATCAGCAGCATAGAATTGTTCATCTTCTAACTTAGATTTATCTAGGATATGACTTTGGATTAATATTAAATCATTAATCTTAACAAGGCCATCGCCTGTAACATCCCCTCTTACAGATATGGTATAAGTTTTACTATCATTAGTTCCTTCAATAGTTATTTTGTCACCAGTTGCTAAAGTGCCAGTAGTTTTAGCTTGATTTTCAGAATTTGTTATTTTAGCTGTTCCTTTATTCTTAGTAATAGTATTAATTATTGTCGTTACTGATGTTTCAGGACTTATTCCATACATGTAGTCACCATTTACTTTAGTGCCCATTTTAGAAATAACATCATCAGCTGTAACACTTTCTGATGGTGAAACCTTACTAATATTAATTATGTAAGTTTTAGAATTACCACCTTCAGAAGTAACTACTAATTTAACTTGTACTTTACCATCTTCAAATTTATATTCACCAGTTCCTGTTACTGAACTTGTACTATATAAAGTTTTTGCTTCAACATTAATTGTATCTGATTCAGTAATAGCATTGTAGTTATATTCAACAACATCTAAATCAAAACCAGTTATAACTTTACCATCGACTTTAATTGTTGTTAATGATGTATCTGAGTTTCTATCTAAAGCTTGAGATACTTCAGCTGGCATATTTTTAAAGACTGGAATAATAAATTCAAAATTAGAATCTAATAAATCTCCTTCTTTATATGCTGAATATAATGTTTTAGCTTCACTCATTGGGGCAGCAATACCAGTCATATATTGATTTGTATATAATTTATCATCATTATTTGCTCTATTTGTTATATTAAATTTTTGATAATATACAGTATTTTGATCACGAGAGATATAGTTATTTACTAAGAATTCTGCTCCACCTCTAATTGATTTTTCTGGAGTATTCCATGGCCTTTGAATACTTAGTTGACCACATTTTTCTGGATCATAATAAGTACGATCATCAGTAGTTGTAAAACATTCATCTTTTTCTAAGAAACCAGCTGCATATGCTAAACCTCTTTGAACAGTATAACTATAGTTTGAATCTGCATATGAACCAATATTATAGAAATTATAATAACCATCTAGTGAGAAACCTTGTTTTGAATAACGACCTTTAGTAGTAGTATATTTACCAGTTATAGCTGAATATGAAGAATCGTTTGCTCCTTCTTGTTTACTTCTAGCCATTATATGAATTGGATTAATACTAAATTCACTAGCTGCGTCTTTAAAGGTTGATAAGTATTTATATAAGTTACCATTAGATGATATTTTTTGCATTGATGTATCATTATAAATATCTTTTGATTTTTCTAGATTTAAGAATTGAAATATAGTATCTTCAAATAAACTGTTACGAGGATCTAAGAAAGAAGCGATAACTGTTTTATCTATATAATAGTATGATCCTTCAATAGGTTTATTACTTATCCAATAATTGGAATTTGATGTTTGTAAAACGACTTTCCACTCTTCTTCTTCAGCAGCTTTATCCATAGTTAAATTAAGAACATCTGGTTTAAAAGTCCAATTTGGATGAACTGCATGTAAATAATATAAATAAGGACAGTATGACTTATCAAATCCTAAAGATGTTAATGTATTACAGTAATCATTATATGGTTCTGTATCAGACGCATTACTTGATAAGATACTTTCACTAACATTTGCTACATATTTACTACACACATAACCGGTTTTGTTGTTATCATATAAGATTTCATATAATGAACAACCACCTGATTTTTGATTACTAGGAGAATCAACAACAGTTACCCTAGTTCCATAAGCTAATTCTGTAGCCTTAGCACCACCAGTATTATTAGATTTATAAGTAACTAAAGCATCAGCAGAGATAATACCAGTAAATGGATAGGATTCAGCAGCTTTGATAGTTTGAATGCCATGTGTGAGTAATAAGAAAGTACTTAATAAAAAGACAAGAAGACAAAATAATTTTAATAATTTATTCATTGTATCACTTCCTTATTCTAAATAATTATAACATACTTTACACTATGATAGAACCCTTCTAACGTACAAGAGTGTAAAGGTTACATTAAAAAAAATCGTTAATTGTTCTTAGTATGTAATTATGATATAATTTTTAATAATAGAAATAAATGCAAAGGGGCATATAAATGAAAGTATTAATCAAGAAATTTAAAAGAGTTGATGGATTACAAAAGTTCTTTTACTTTTTATCTATTATTATATATATGTTATCAATAGTGTTTTTTATTTATAATATTTGGCAATATAAAACCATAATTACTTCGGGTAAAAAAGAAATGGCCTTAGTAATTGGAATTATGGTATTTTTTGGCTTATGGTTTTTTCTTTATATATTGTGTGGACTTATTACAATGTTTTCTAAAAGAGTTAAAACGTTTATCTTTATTACTATACTTACAACTTTAATAAGTGGTGGATTATGTGCAACATCAGTATTATTAGATACAGTAATTGATAAAATGAATTTTACAGCTGAGAAATTAACCTACTCGACTAATTTAATTGCATTAAAAGAAACTAATTTTAATACTTCATTACCAATAGGAATGATTGAAGCAGAAAATGATATAGAAGGTAATATTTTAGCTAAGAAATTAATTAAACAAGAAAACTTAAGTAATAAAATTGAGAGTTATGAAGATTATCATACAATGATAGCTGATTTATATAAAGGTAAGATTGGAGCTTGTTTTGTTTCAGCTAACTATGCGGTTATTTTTGAAGGAGAAGATTTTGAAGATACTGAAAATGAAGAAGATATAGTTTCAATTGGTAAAAGAGTTAAAGTCTTATATGAATATGAAGAAGATATGGAAAATCAAGATAATATTACATTAGCTTCTAGTAAAGAAAAGACTTTAACAGAACCATTCTCCGTACTTATTATGGGGGTTGATTCAACAATAGATGGTTTAAAAGCTAATCAAGCATTTAATGGTGATACTTTAATATTAGCAACATTTAATCCAAATACATTAACAGCAACAATGTTTAGTATACCAAGAGATACCTATGTACCTATAGTTTGTAATCATAATCGTTATGCAAAGATTAATTCTTCTGCTGCTTATGGTTCTAGTTGTGTTATTAATACTGTTCAACAACTTACAGGAATAAATATTGATTACTATGTTAAGATTAATTTTAAAGGAGTTGTTGATCTTGTAGATGCAATTGGTGGTATAGATGTTAATGTTCAAAAACCAGATTTTGGTAAATATAATGGTCGTGTATGTGAACAAGATTCATTAAGAAGATTTGGTAATAATTTAGTATGTATGGATCCAGGAGAACAACATCTTACTGGAGAACAAGCTTTAGCTTATGCAAGATGTCGTCATTTATATTCATTATCTGATATAGCAAGAAATCAACATCAACAAGAAATAATAGAAGCAACAGCGAAGAAACTTAGAGAGATTAAATCAATAGATGAATTTAATGATATCCTTAATTCAATTAATAATAATATTGAAACTAATATAACACCTGATCAAATTATGTCTTTCTATACCGTAGGTAAAGATATGTTAGCTAATTCTAGTGGTAATTCTTTAGCAATTAAAAAGACTTATTTATCATATTATAATCTTAGAGTATATTTACCTAGATCAGGAATGTATACGAGTGCTTTAGGTTATTATCCAGAGTCATTAGAGGCAATAAAGAAATTAATGCTTGATAATCTAGAATTAGAAAAATATGAACCAGTTAAAACATTTAGCATATCTTATAATGAGAAATATGAAGTACCAGTTGTTGGTAAAGGTTTAACGGGTGGTGCTAAGTTAGAATTAGTTAAATCATTTATTGGTAGTTCACAAATTAATGCTGAAACATGGTGTAATAATATGGGACTTAGTTGTTCTTTCCAAATAAGAACAGATTATAATCCTGAAGGAGTTATTGTTGATCAATCAGTACATGAAGGAGAATTATTAAAAGGTATTAGTGCTATTACTTTCTATATAAGTGATGGTTTAGGTACTCCACCAGTAGAAGAACAAGCTGGTGAAGAAGAAAACAATGAAGAAAATGAAGAACAATCACAAGAACCTACTGTACCAGGATTACCAAACGATAATCCTTCTAATGCTATAGATATTAATTAAGAGAATCATAAAAGTACCTTTATGGTACTTTTTCTAATAAGGGAGGTTATTATGCATAATGAGTTATTTTATACGAATAAAAAGATAGATAAGTTTAAGATTGCAGTTATTAGTGATATTCATTATTATCAAGAATATAAAGATAAGATATTTTGTCGTATTATAAAACAAATGAAGAATAATAAACCTGATTATATTACAGTAGTTGGTGATATCTTAGATAGTAGTAATATTAAAGATATAAAGAGATTAATTAAGTTTTTTAAAGAGTTAGCAGATATTGCTCCTACTCTATTTGTTAAAGGTAATCATGATGAAAAAACAGGTCATATGAATAATTGGTATTATCAAGAGAATCAATTATTATTAAAGGAATTAGATGCTTTAGATAATGTATATTTTTTAGATGATAATATTTATCAAGATAAGAATATTACTTTTTATGGATTTAATTTATCTTATAATTATTATGAATGTGAAATGGAAGATTATGATTGTTTTTGTAAAGAAGTTAATAATTTAAAATGTCATATACCTGATGATACTTATAATATAACTTTAATACATAGTCCAATTAATATATATAAATATATTAAAGAAAATAAGAATAGTAATTTAGCTAAGAGTGATTTAATATTATCAGGACATATGCATAATGGTTGTTTACCTTTTATTATTTCTCATCCAATTAATAAGTTATTTAAGTCTTCAAGAGGTTTAATATCACCTAATAGAAAGTTATTTCCTAAGTATGCTCAAGGAAGAGTTTATGAAGAAACTGAAGGATATGTATATGAAGGAATATCTAAGTTAAGTAATTCAACTAAGTTATTTCATAAATTAGATGGTTTATTTAAGAAGAATGTAGAATTTATAACAATTGAAAAAAGATAACGTTTTGGTTATCTTTTTATTTGTACTCAGGATTTAAGGTTGGTTGAAAGTCGACGACACTCCATCTGCCATTATCTTCTTTACATACAACTATTGAAGCTTCTTCTGGGTAATCTAAATCTTTTTGATAAGTCATTTTAAGTTTAACTAGATAACCATCTACCTCATTAGTATCTAATTTATAAGTTGTCTTTTCTGTTGATACAGTTTCAACATTACTTATTTCTGGTAATTCTTGATTACGATCACCATAAGTATTATCTAATAAAGTTTCATATAAACCATAGATAACCTTTTTTTCAAAGACATCTTTTTTAGTACTATGATAATATTCGTATCCTCCAATATCATATTTATTAATTTTAGTACTCATTGTAAATAAATCAATAGTAAACATACGAGCAACTTGAGTAGCATATTCTTCTTCATTAACAGGATCATTATCAATTATTTTAATAAGTTTATCAAATTCATCTTTAAAGTAATCACTATCATTATCAGTTAAAGTATAACCATATTTATCATTTTGTTTTAAAACATTAACTTTAACAACTTGTTTGGGATCATCTTTAAAGACTTTAATAATAAGAGCTGCACCAATACTTATTACTACTAATAATACTAAGATAATAATAAGTGCTCTTTTACGAGACTTTTTCTTTTCTTGTTCAGTTCTAATTTTACGAGCCACTTTTTATTCCCCACTTTCTTTAGTTGTATTTTGAATAACGATATTATCTCCTTCTTTAGCGATTAAATCATGAACTATCATATCATTTGAAACATTTAATCTTTCTTCAGTATATTCCTTTAAGTTACTAATATAGTCTTCATCGATGACTGGTGAACTAGAAATGTTACCTACTTTATTACTTTGTTCATTATTAATAGTTACATATTGTCCAGATGCATTATTAAAGTAAACTTTATTAGTTATAAAATTACCATTAGGGAAAATAACAACATTTTCATCTTTAATATCATATATATCATGTCCTAAAGCGAATTTATTTTCAAAATTCATCATATTACCTAAAGTAGGAGCAATATCATACATACCAATAACATTAGTATTTTCTCTCTTTAACTTTTTAGCAACTGTTTTATTCTTAGTCCAAATGACTAATGGAGTCTTTTTATTTATTTCATTAGCGAATTTATCATAATTGACATAGTTAGGGTCGCCTTCTTCATATACTTCTCCAGTTTCAGTATTGTAATTGTAGTAATAAGCATAATCTTTTTTATCAATACGAGCATCATGATCACCATATAGAACAAAGACTGTATTTTCATAATATGGACTATTTTCAACATATTCAAAGAATGTACCTAAAGCCATATCAGCATAGTGAGCACTTCTTAAGTAATCACCTAGTTCTAAGCCATCAAGATAATCATCAGTAATTGTTTCTGTTTCACCGGTTTCTGGATCAGTAACAGTATATGTATTAGTAAGATCTAAACGACCAAAGTCATCATATCTTTCAGGATGTTTATTAGGTTTAAGATCAGCATATGGTGAATGATTAGATAATTGAATTAAAGTACCCATATAGTTAGTATGTTCAGTTTCAATTTTTTCTAATTTAGGTTGAAGTTGTCTAAAGAATTCTTCATCTGAAATACCTAGACCAACCCAAGTTTTATCGTTATTATCGCCACCAATATCAAAATCTTTTTTGAAAATCATATCATCGTAACCTAAACTTGGATGCATACGATCTCTATTCCACATACTTGAACCATTACCATGAGCACTAAATGTATAATATCCTTTTTCTTTTAATAATTTAGGAATAGTTATATAGTCACGATCATAGTAATTTGTGAAAGCTATACCAATACTAGTTGGCATTAATGAAGTATTTAAAGTAAATTCAGTATCACTACTAGTACCAGTACTAACTTGTGGATAGAAGTTACTAAAATACATTCCTTCTTTAGTTAGTTTATTTAAAGTAGGTGTCATTTCTACCCCATTTATTTCAGTATCAACTAACCAGTTTTGAATACTTTCCATGTGAATAAAGATAACATTCATACCTTCTAAGATACCAGTATATTTATTAGATTCATGAGTATAAGTTAATTCTTTACCAAAGAAAGTTTTGAATTCCATAGCAGCTTCATCATAACCAAATAAAGAGTTTACTTTAGGAATTAAACTAGTGACTATGTCATCACCTTGATAGAATAGGATACCAAATCTTTGAACAACTAATTCACGGTCCCAAACTTTAATTAATCTACTAGCATCAGTACCAGTAATATTAACAAGAGTGAATGCTAAGCAAATAACACCGACTAAGATAGTTGAAGTAAACATTTTCTTACTATCTTCGATTTTAGCAACGAAATGGTAATAACTACCTTTTTTAAGTTTAGAATGAATGAAGTAATATATAATTGGAAAGATAATATACATGAAATCAACAAATCTAAACTTGTCGACTAAAGAGTCCCCTACTTCACCAACCAGACCTAAACCAGCTAACAAGCTAACTGAGACAAAGTTGGTATAGAAGACATAATATATGGAATTAATTACACAGATAGCTGTAACAACAATTAACCATATAAAATAGTAATTAAACTGTTTTTTGGGTTTAATGAAATAACCAAAAGAACCAATTATAATAAGTAAAGCTAGATCACAGATGAATGGTTTATAACCTGGTACTTCTGAAAGATCTTTATATGTAAATTGTCTTATTAAGACTGTTTCTATTAAAGCAAAAATAACAAATGTTATGAATAATCTATTTGTAGTTAAGTACTTGGATATTTTTTTTCTGATCGATTTAAGAATGTTAATAAATTTTTTCTTCAAGTTTATCCCTTCTTACTTTTTTAATTATACCATAATTATAAAATTTGTTTCAATATCTTGATTAGGGTCATTTTTTAATTTAGACTTGAAATTTATAAATAATGATGATATTATATGTTTACGTGTTGCAGATGTAGTACAACGGTTAGTATGCGACCTTGCCAAGGTTGAGATGGCGGTTCGATTCCGCTCATTTGCTCCAGTGACGTTTCTGTTCGAACTTTTATAGTTTGAACTTAAATATATAATCAATCCGTTCGGGTTGATTTTT
>CANPXB010000036.1 GCA_947585595.1 uncultured Bacilli bacterium | reverse complement strand
CAGCTAATTCAATTGGAATTTCAAAGGAGAAGATAGCTTGTTCTAGTTCTCTTTGTTGTTTACTATGAATTAAAGCGTCCATTAGTTTATGATCAATTTCCGGATCTTGTTTACGTAAGGCATTTAATTTCTTTAATGCCTCTTCATGAGTTATTTGATATCTATTCATTAAAATAGCACATAAAACTTTATTATCAGCATCTGGGGTATAGTCATACATATTTACTTTATCTAGTAGTTTTTGATGACCATATAATTCTTTATCTTTTTTACTTAAGGTATCATCTAAGAAAGTATATTGATCTTCGTAGTATGTTTTTTCTTTTTCATTATCTAAAGCTCTAACTAAGTATGGGGCGTACTCTCTAATAGCATCAGCTAATTTTTCACCTAGTTCTTTAACTTCAGGAATATGTGATGCTTTACCATAGATTAAATCACTTGTCATATTAAGTAATTCATTAGCATCACAACCCATAATAATATTACTATGGAAACAATATGGTAAGATGTAACGACAATCTTCGACTGGGATAGCTTCATCAACAAATTCACCATATTTATCAAATAGTTTTTGGACATGGTCCATATACATTTCTTTTAGTTCTTGATTATTTGGTAAGACATTACCTTCTTTATCACAGAAATCAGGTATGACATAACCAGCTGTTCTAAAATCAACATTTCTTCTTGATTTAATTGTAAATGATGTTAATCTGTAACCAATAATAATTTGTTCAATTAAAACAGATACATCTTCTAAAGCAAAAACTAGATAGTCATGTTCAGATATTGATTTATGACCATAACCAACAACAGCTCTTGCGAGTTTTAAATTACTTTCATAGTCATTATGACTTTCAAATACTTGAGTGACAGTGCCATCAGCACGAGATAGATTGCCAGCCGAAGCTACGATTTGTAATCTCTTTTCAATTTCTTTTTTGGTATCATTACCAAGCATTGTAACTTTCATTAAAAACATCTCCTTTTACCATAATTCTCTACCAATTCAAATATAGCACACTTAAAGATTAGAATAAAGTGTATTTTATACACTTTTATAATTATTTTTAGCAAATGTAGATATTTCCTAGAAAAACAAGAAACGTAAATTGACAAATTTTGACAAGATGTATGTCATTTTATGGTCTTGTAAAAAAGCCATCAATAGTGGCTTATAGATTTGTCAAGTCAATGTTTTTAATATCT
This sequence comes from uncultured Bacilli bacterium, assembly GCA_947585595.1. Taxonomy (GTDB): domain Bacteria; phylum Bacillota_I; class Bacilli_A; order RF39; family UBA660; genus Coprovivens. The sequence continues at coordinate 11,097 of CANPXB010000036.1, read as the reverse complement.
TTAACATTCATACCATCAAAGGTGACTTTAAACATCATTGGGGCGGTATAGCGACCATCAACGATAGTTTCATCTTCAAAGCTTAGAATAATGTTATCATCAACGTTATAGCCAGTTTCACACCAAGCTGTTAAAAGAGTTGTAATAGCCGTAGCATGGGAAATAACAGCTACACGATTACCTGATTCAAACATTAAAATATTTTTCATCGCTTCAACAACTCTTTTTTTCGTTTGGTTAAGGGATTCACCACCTGATAATTTGAAATCAAAATCTTTTCTTTGAAGTCTTTCAAATTCAGAGGCGCGCATTTCTCCCATTTCGCCTACTTTACGTTCATTTAAACGATCATCAACATTTATAATAGTATTATTTTCTAAAGCAATATATTTAGCTGTTTCTAAGCATCTAACATAATTAGATGAATAGACAGCATCGATATTTTGTAGTTCTTGATGTTTACTTAATTTTTCTGCTCTTTTTTCACCACTAACAGATAGAAAAGCTTTTTCATTAATATTCTGTTTGTTATCGTGCATACTAATATTTTTGATATTAACACGTGGTGTTACTTCAGAATGTCTAATTAAATAAACTACAGTTTCCATTAGAAAATCACCTCAAATACTCCAAATGATATTGCTAACATGATTAGACCAGCTAAGAATACACCAGCCATAACTGCTGCAATAGTCTTTTTAAAATCTAAATCTAAGATACTAGCTGCTAAAGTACCTGTCCAAGCTCCGGTACCAGGAAGTGGAATACCAACAAACATAAATAAAGCAAAATATAGGCCACGACCAGCTTTAGCTTCTAGTTTTTTACCACCTTTTTCACCTTTCAGTAAACACCAGGTAAAAAACTTACCAATAACTTTTTTGTCTTTGCCCCATTCTAGTACTTTACGAGCGAATAAATATATAATAGGAACAGGTAACATATTCCCAATAATAGAAATAGCAAAATATAAACCTTTATTTAAATTCCATGCTTCAGCAATAGGTATAGCTCCTCTTAGTTCAACTAAAGGAACCATTGACACTAAGAAAACTATAATATATTTAAAAATAATATTTTTAAAAAACATTAATTATCACCTTTCATATATACTGTATTATACATCTTGTAATTTTATTATAACACGGATGAAGACAAAAAGAAAAAGACTTTAATCGTCTTTTTCTAAAGTGTGAGTTTGAGTTTATATGTTATTTTAATTGTATAGGGTTTTATATTATATAATTAAATTATTTGTTTTCTTATTTAATCTATAACATAATGTGTTTAATCTGATACCACTTCCTTTTCATATTTAAATAATACTATAGAAATATGAAAATATTGTGAAGACTAGGTGAAATATTATTTCTTTACACTATTATCTTTAGGTATTCTAAAGTAGAAGGTTGTTCCTTTATCAATAATACTATTAACACCATATTTAAATTTATGTTGTTCTAAGATATTTTTAACTATTGATAAACCTAAACCAGTTCCCATAACATTACGTTTATGATTTTTTTCATTTTTATAATATTTATCCCATATATGTTCTATCTTTTCTGGTTCTATTCCTTTACCAGAATCAATTATTTCAACTAAGTAATCTTTTTTATCGCTAGTTACTTTAATAGTTACTTTTTTATCGTCACCTGTATAGTTTAAAGCATTATTAATTAAGTTATAGATAACTTGACTAATACGGTTTTTATCAGCTTTTACGATAGCTTTTTTAGGTAATTTAGCAATGATATCGTAACCTTCATTTTCTTTTAAGATATCATATCGTTTTAGAACATTATTTATTTCGGTAACTAAATCAAATGTTTCAAGATTAAGAGTTTGACTATTTTCTTGTAACTTAGATAGTTCTAAGATATCATTTACTAAAATATTTAGACGATCTGACTCTTCAATAATAACATTTAAATTCTTTTCTCTTTTTTCTTTATCTTTATAAGTTATATCACGAACCATTTCGGCATAAGCTTTAATCATTGTTAATGGCGTTTTTAAATCATGAGAGACATTCGCCATTAAGTCACGACGATATTCATCAGTCTTTTTAACTTCATTTTCGAGGTAACCTAAAGTATCAGCTAGTTCATCGATTTCTTTAATTCCATTTTTTTCAAATTTAACATCATAGTTACCTTGAGCTAACTCTTTAGATTTATTTGTTATTTCAACAATTGGTTCACTAATAACTTTAGCTAAGAATAAACTAATTATTAAAGCTAAAGCAATAACCATAATTGTTATATAGATTAATTGATCTTTAATAATACGATAATTTTTATTAACATTACTTAACATGGTAAATAAGTATACATAACCATCAGAAGTTTCAACGCCATATAATAAAGCATATGATTTATAATCTTTATTAACTAGTTTAATAGCTTTGGTTACTTCACCACTATTTCTTAGTTCTTCTTTATACTCTTCTAAGTCAGATCCTTCACGACCGAGTAAGCAACCAGTAGCAGCATCATTATAAAGAACAGTTAAACCTTGGCGATTGGTATGTTCGATACAAATAGCATTATTATAAACAACATTTTCTAAGTATTTAGGTAATTCATCTCGATCTTTACGACTTACTTCTTCAGCAATAGCATTCATATCTTTTATTTGATATTTTTCATATAAATAGTTAGACATTAATAATTGAGATTCCCAAAGAACAAGTAAAATAAAGACAGAGAATAATATTAAATAAAATAATGTTTTATGTTTAATACTACTTATTTTCTTGATATTCAAATTTATAACCTACTCCTCTAACTGTTTTAATATAATCACCATATTTACCTAAGTTTTTACGTAATGTTTTAACATGGGTATCGATAGTACGATCATCACCATAGAAGTCATAACCCCAGACATTAGTTAGTAGTTGTTCACGAGATAGAGCAACATTATTATTAGTAACAAAGTATTTAAGTAAATCATATTCTTTAGGAGTTAAATTAATTTTTTCGTTACTTATAGTTACATCATGAGCTTTATCATCGATAACTAGTTCACCAAAGCGATATGTAGTTTCTTCATTATTGCTTCTTTTGGTAACAGCTTTAATACGAGCAACTAATTCTTTAGGACTAAAGGGTTTAGTGACATAATCATCAATACCAATATCAAAACCAATTAATTTATCGTATTCTTCCCCACGAGCTGATAACATTATAAAAGGAACATCTTTATGGGCTTTTATTTCTTTACAAGCTTGATAACCATCTTTATGGGGCATCATTATGTCCATAATAATTAAGCTATAATCTTTAGCTAAAGCTTTTTCTACAGCTTCATTACCATCTTTAGCTTCATCTACTTCATAACCTTCTAATAGTAAGTATTCTTTGATGACTTCTCTTATTAATTCTTCATCGTCAACAATAAGAATTTTCATAATTATCACCTCGATATCAATATATTATAATACATTTGTGAAATTTAAATGAAAAAAGAATACTATTTTAGTATTCTATGGATATTTAAGATTAATTATTATGACAGAGATCAGCGTCTAAAGTAGGATCCCCAATTATGATATCATTGTTAGTTACATTATTATGGATATGATGACAAGCGACGATGTTAAAATTATTATATTTATAAATCTTACTACCGCCATCATAAGCAATATCGACATCTTTGCTTTTTGCATAGATATCATCTAAAGTTACTTTATTATTAGCTAAAGCTTCTTTTAAAGTTTCACAGTTATCTTTTTGACATATATATAATTCGATATCATTATATCTATAGTATATATTTTGATTATCGTAGGTTGTTATATATTTTAAGGAAGATGAGTCTTGATGATTAGCAAGATATTTTAAAGTGAAATCCAAAGATGAATTAGGTTCTTTAGTAGTTTTGATATCAGGAGTTTCCTTTTTTAAATTGGGTTTTTGATTTACTGTAATAATTAGAGTTATAGAGATTAGTAAGATTACTAAAATGAGTAATGCAATAGAAAGTTTTTTCTTCATTATTTATCACCCATTAATAATATCGTTAGAAGTAAGTTAAAAGTTTCAAAAAAAAGAATACTAATTAGTACTCTTTAAGATATTCTTCTATTGCATCGATTGTATCTAAGACAGCTCCTCTTACTTTAGTAACTGTTTTTGATACTTCTTTTAGTTTTAATAAAGATTGTTCTTTAGGTATATATTCTAGATGAAAACCATGTGCTTGTTCTTCTTTAGTTAGATTAAGATTATTAACATTAGGAATTAATTCATCACTTTTTATGTAATAGAAGTTAGTTATATATAAGGTATTTTCATTAACTTCAGGATAATCTTTAGTAAGATATTTAATACATAAGAATGGTTTATCTACGTTTGGATTAAAATCAATACCAGCTTCTTCTTTTATTTCTCTTATTAACGTATTATTATCTAACTCATTATTTTCGACATGACCACCTATTAAGAACATATTATTATCTTCGACAACAAATAATAATTCTTGCTTAGAATTTTCAACGATTAATTTAGCTCTTTTAACTATATTATGACAATCTTTTTCCGTAAGATTATCGTTGTTATGAATTATTTCTTTCATTATAAATTAACATTATGATAGATATCTGTTACATCTTCTATTTCATCTAACATATTATATAGTTTATTAAAGACTTCTAGATCTTCGCCTTCTAAAGTAACGGTATCTTTAGCATACCAACCAGATTCATCTAGTTCATAGTCAACATCTGGAATAACACTTTCAATAGCTTCTTTAGCTTTATAAGTATCAGCATATTTAACAGAAACATTTAAATATCCATCTTCTGATTCAAATTCGACTGGTTCAATTTCGGCATCTAATAAAGCCATTAGAACATCTTCTTCTTTATCACTTTTAAAACTCATAATAGTTAAATTATCATAATTATAAGATACAGAGTTATTAACACCTAAACTTTTATTCATTTTATTGAATGCTGCTCTTACTTCACCAACGGTACGATTAACATTATCAGTTAAAGTTTTAATCATGAATGTAGAAGCACCAGGACCAAAGCCTTCATAGATTATTTCTTGATATTCATCTTTGCCAGCGCCTTTAGCTTTATCTAAAGCACGATTGATAATATCAGCAGGTACTTGCATTTTTTTAGCTTTTTCGACAACGTGTTTTAAAGCACTATTAGCTTCTATTTCAGGAACACCTCTTTTAGCTGCTAAATATATTTCTTTTGCAAAGTTAGTATATAACTTACCTTTGGCAGCACCTGTTTTTTTGATTTTTGCTTCTCTTACAGCATAAGCTCTTCCCATATTCACACCTCTTTTAAGTCTTTCTTATTATACACAATTAAGTCTTATATTGCTATATAAATCTTAATTCTTTAAGATATTTATAGACAAAATGATTGTTATTTAATTTTTTTAGTTTTTTAATTTCTTTATATGGATTGTAGATATCATAGTAACTAATATTTTCTTTTTCTAAAACATATTCTAAAGCCGTAATAATAGTATCATGATTATTAGTTGTTTTAAAGAAATTTTGAACACGTTTTTGTAATCTTTTAGGTACTTTACGAGATAGTAAATTATAGTACCAATTTGGTCTTTTTTTAAAACAATAGTATTTACCATCTAATTTCTTTATATATTTTACTGTATCATAATAACCCATTAAGATATTATTTTTTATTACTTCACGATTAAGTTCTAAGACACTTCCATTATCTCTAGATGGAGTTATGATATGTGTTTTTAAATTAGTATGTAATGATCTATTGATACCTATTCCTTTAATATTTATAACATATACTTCGTTATAACCTTTATCTTTTAGTAATTTAACGGGACTATTATCATAGAAACCACCATCAATATAATAATGATTATCAATTATTCTTTTTTCTCTAAAGACCGGTAAGTAACAACTGGCCATTAAGTATTCAATTAGTTTATCTTGATTAGGAATATTTTCTTTGTAAACATATAAGGGTTTTATTCCTTCGTGAGATACTCTTACGGTTACTAAACCAAAGTCTTTAGGACTTTTCATTAAAGTATCAAAATTAACTATTTTTTGGACCGTAGAAAGGAGTTCTTTATTATCTAAGCCAAAGTTCTTAACAAACTTAGCAAGGCTTGAAAATGCCCCTTTTAAACCATTTATATCAAGTTCTTGATCATTAAATAATTCAACAAAACGGGAATCCATTCCTAATAAAGTACCAGGATCTACCGTATACCAGAATCTTAATAATTCTTTTTCCATATTACTAGCTAGCATGACAGCATTAAAAGAACCTATTGAAGTCCCAACAAAGCCATCAAATTTAATACCACAATCACGGAAAGCATAATAAGCTCCTATTTGATAAGAACCTTTTACGCCACCACCTTCTAAAACCAAACCTCTCATATTAACCTACTTATTTTTACGATGATATAACGCAATAAATGGTAAAGCAAATAAACGAGGAATTAATCTTGGTATACGATATTTAGTTAATGTATTATAGTAAACATCTAAGTTTTTACTTCTAAAATGAAGAATATCATCTAATTTATCACCATCAGTATAATAACCACCACGATAGTTTTTTTCAGCTAATAACCAAGTAGATAAGTATTTAAATGATAAACCATAATTCTTAAAGATTTTAAGTAAATATTCACGATATGTTGTACGGAATTTTTCACCACCTGAAACATTAAAGGTCTTTTTATTTATTTCTTTTAGAAAATCAATAGCACAAGCAAAAGCATAACCTGCATCTTCTGATGATAATAGTTCTAAACGATTACTTAGTGGAACATTATAAATTAGTGATTCACGACCAGGATCACCTAAGATATAAGCTAATCTAAAGATAGAATAATGTTTTAAGTTATCTTTAATATATTTTTCACATTCTAATTTATATTTAGAATAGTAGTCATAGTCATCGATATTATTTTTAGATTTTAGAGTTATATTTTCATAATCTTCTTGAATACCATAAACTGATGTTGAAGAAGCATATAGTAAGAAGCAATCAGGATTATAATCTTTAATTGCATCAACAATTGTTTTTGTTCCTTCATAATCTACTTCACGACATAAGTCTTCTCTAATATTAGCAAGGGTTGGTAAAACACCAGCTAGATGAATAACAATATCATGATCTTTTACTAAAGCATCAACAATTGTATCGTCATTAACATCACCAAAAACAATATTTATTCTTTTACGAAAAGGTTTTAATCTTTTATAAACATTTTTATTTTTTAATTCTAAAGCTGTTATTTCGTATTTACCTTCACTTAGTAAGAATCTAATTACTTGAAGACCTACTGTTCCTCCAGCTCCAGTAACTAATACTTTTTTCATTTATATACACCTCTTATTATGCTATTTATATAATATCACATTTCTTATTTTGATTAAACTAATAAAGTTCATCGCTACTAGTTGCATTTAAAGTAAGGTCGGCAAACTCTCCTTTTAAATATAATGGATAAGCTGCGGCTCCAATCATAGCAGCATTATCAGTACAATAAAGCATTCTTGGAACACTTAATGTAATATGATATTTATCAGCTAATTTTTGAATTTCACCACGTAAAAATTTATTAGCAGAAACACCACCAGCAATAATCATATTTTTGACATTGTATTTTTGAATAGCTAACTCACTTTTACGAACTAGTTCATCAACAGCTGTATCTTGGAAACTACGAGCTAAATCAGCTTTTCTTATTTCATTACCACGTTGAGTTTCGTTATGAACAAGATTAATAATACTACTTTTAAGACCACTAAAACTCATATTAAAAGAATCATCATTCATAGGAATTGGTAGGTCATAAGTATGATTTCCTTCTAAAGCCATTTTTTCAACATTAGGTCCACCTGGGTATTTTAAATCTAGGACACGAGCAACTTTATCATAGCATTCACCAATCGCATCATCTAAAGTACCACCAATATGCTCAAATTCATAATCGCCCTTCATTAAGATTAAATCAGTATGGCCACCACTAACGACTAAAGCTAATAAAGGATATTCCATTTTTCTTTCTAAGTTATTGGCATAGATATGGCCAGCAATATGGTTAACAGCAATTAATGGTTTTTTATAAATTAAAGATAATGTTTTAGCAAATTCAACACCAACTAATAGACTTCCTAGTAAACCGGGAGAATAAGTAACAGCAATAGCATCGATTTCATCCATCGTCATTTTGGCTTTAGTTAAGGTCTCTTCTAAAACCATAGTTATGTTTTCGGTATGCATACGTGAAGCTATTTCAGGGACAACCCCACCAAATTCAGCGTGAGTATCCATTTGGGTTAAAACAGTTAGTTCAACACATTCAGTACCATTTCTGATAATTGCAATACTAGTTTCATCACATGAAGTTTCAATCGCTAATATATTAACATCTTTCATTTTATACATCTCTTTCCATAATTATTGCTGTATCAGAATCATAATATTTAGGACGGCGATTTATTTCTTTAAAACCATTTTTTAAATATAAATTAACAGCTACTTTATTATTTTCGTTTACTTCTAACATTAACTTTTCTACATCAGCAAAATTATTTAGAACATATTTAATAAGTCTAGTAGCAATTCCTTGATGACGATATTTTTCATCTACAACAATATTTACTATATCGATTGTTTCATACATTTTATTTATATGTATAAAACCGACTAATAATTCATTTTCATAATATCCAAATAAACTATCATATGAAGAATTAATTAACTCTTCAATTTGAAATAATTTAGCAAAATTTTTATTGACTATTAAACCTAATTCATTAAATCTTTCTTTATCTTTTAATTCAATATTATTTATCATTTAAAGCACTTATTCCTTTAATGTATAATGGTTTAACTTCATGAGGATTTAATGGAGTTAGTTTTATAGCATAGGTATATACTTTTTCATAATCAATATCACAATCAGTAACAACATTATGAGTTTCTTTATATTCTAAGTAGGTAGATTTATTAAGATATTTTATTTCATCAATTAACTGATTATTTTGATCAAAGGTAGCAACAAAAGCACCATTGCGATCTTCTAGAGCGACACATTTATGATCTTCATTTAAATTTAAACTTAGAATAAGTAAGGCATTAATTGTACGAATTGGAATGTTTAAACAGTAAGCGATTGTTTTAGCAATTGTTACAGCAATTCTTTCACCCGTAAAAGAACCTGGACCATTAACAACAATAACAGAATTAAGTTCTTTAATATCAATGTTTGCTTCTTTTAAAGTTTTATCTAAAGTAGGCATTGTTATTTCACTATGTTTATTTTTAGATTCAAGAATATTTTGAAATAAGATATGACCATCTTTAAAAATAATAATTATTACTTTAGCATCATGAGTATCTATAAATAATGTGTACATAAGTATCCACCTCTCGTGCCTTATTATAACATATTAGACCAAAAGAAAAAACTCTTTCGAGTTTTATAAAACAGCTTCACATAGGTCTTCATATTTTTCACCGTAAGGCGTAAATACAAGGACTCTTGTTTCATCATCAACGATTTTGATTTTAATATCTAATCTTTCTTCTGGTAGTTGGCTTTCAATCATTTCTGGCCATTCAATAAGACAAACACCATCTTGATTTAAATAATCATCTAGCCCAAATTCTTCATTAGATTCATCTAATCTATATACATCCATATGGAATAGTGGCATTTCACCATCAAGATATTCTTTTACTAAGCTGAATGTTGGACTAGTAATTGTATCAGTTATACCTAATGCTTTAGCAAAACCTTTAGCAAAGACTGTTTTACCACTACCTAGTTCACCATAAAGGCAAATAACCATTCCAGGGAATTTTTCACTTTCAATATTTTCGGCAATTTCCATGGTATTTTGTTCACTTCTTGAAGTATATTTATAGTTCATTATTATCACCTAAATAGATTATAACAATAGTGAAAAGTATATTTCAATATATATATGAAAAATTTACATTAAAATTCTTTTAAGCACTCATTGATCTTATTATAAATAAGGTTTGCACCTTCATTTGTATAGTGAACGCCATCAGTTGTTAAGTAGTCAAAATTACCTTTTTTAGTAAATTCACTATAGGTATCACAGTACTCAACATTGTCATAGCCCGATGAGAAAGTATTTTTTAAACTGTTATTTAATTCACTAATACGGGAGTTATTACATTTACCATAACCGCATGGATTAACACTAACGATTAAGATATCAGCTTTACCATTAACACGATTAATAGTATTTTGATAAGCTCCTATCCAATCTTGACCAAGATTATTAACACCATAATTTAAGATTAAGTTATAACGATGTGATGAGTTAGAATTTATATAACTTAAAGCTTTGTTAATATCGACTTGAAATTCATTCATGGCGCCACCACCGGTAGCAAAAATTTGATCTGTATCACGTAACTGTAGTTGATAAGAATATTGAACGGTACGTGAATCTCCGACAAAGATGGTACCATAACCAGGTAATCCTTGGTGTTCTTCACGATTAACTTTAATCTTATCACGAATGCTTTGTTCTTTTTTATTTTTTTCAGCTACAGCTTTTTCGATTTCTTCAAGTCTTTGTTTGGCTTCTTCAGCAGCTTTTTCCTTTTCTAGTTCGCGATATTTTTCGATGTTTTCAACAGTTGAATTGGTAAAACACTGATTGATTCCTAAACCCGATATATCAATTATATCAGTAAAAACAAAATTAAAGATTGATGGCAGCATAAAAACGACAATAGCAGAGATTGCCGATTTAACTATTTTACTAACTGATTCGTTTAGTTTTTCACCTGATATAATAACCGGAGTTAATATGGAAATTAGTTTGATCATTAGGATTATAGGAACAATGATACAAACTATATGAAATGCATATTTTAAGATTAAAAAGACGGTTAAAATATCTGGATTTGTACAAATATTTTCTAAAATCATAATAATCACAATTTATATTATAAAGGAATTGGGAATTTAAGTAAAGTTTTGGCTTAAACCAAACAGTATTCCCCTCTTCCCAATTTAAAGCAAAAAAAAATTGGCGACTACCTATTTTTGCGTTAGCTATCTTCGGCGTATA
>CANPXB010000035.1 GCA_947585595.1 uncultured Bacilli bacterium | reverse complement strand
TTATAGAAAAACTATTCAAAAAAAATTATGCATAAAAAAACCTCCAGAAAAAATCTGGGGGTTTGTCTACACTCTGAGGAGCTTAAAGCTCCTTTAATTATCTATTAATTATCTTCAAACATATTAACATAATAGCTAAAGCACCAAGGCCAATTAAAAACATATTTAATACATTCTCGCCTACATAGCCAGCTAAAAAATCATATGTTACTTCCTTAATCATTTGGAAGAATTCACCAAACATTTTAATCAAATCAGTTACTTCATATTCGACTTGTTCCCAAAATCCTCTATTTGCTAATATTAAACCTAAAGTGTTCACTTTACCACTTCCCTACTTTTTAATTATAATATATACTTGCTTTTTATTCAATTATTTGTTATTCTATTTATGCGCATGGCGGTGTTGGTGAAGTGGTTAACACACCAGATTGTGGCTCTGGCACGCGTGGGTTCGATTCCCACATACCGCCCCATTGTGTAAATATCCGAACTTTTATTAGTTCGGTTTTTTTATTTCAAATTATATGCTATAATATCAAACCATCAAGGGGATGACTATATGGCTTATAATACAATTGAATATCTAAAACATGGAAAAGTTAATTTTGTCTTTTCTTTAACCTCTTATGATTATGATAATTTAATCAAATACATTAGAAACAATCCCGAAAGAAATATTATCGTTAAAGGATTCTTAAAAAAACTAATTGATAAACATTATCGTTTCTGTTTTGCCATAATATATGATATGGATGAATATCAAAAAGAAACATTATATATTTTAAATAAATATTTAAGTTTTAATTACTTAACTAAAGAACATCTCCTTAATCTTTTAAGTAATACTTCTTGGGGTAAAAAATATATTATAGATCATATTAATGAAGTAATAACTAAAGATGAAGATACCTTAAATGAAATATTTAATTTTATCTTTCAAAATCTTGATAATAACTACGATTTAATCAAAATATTCTATCTTCATGAAAATCTACACCTAAGATATTTATTTATGACTTATATTTTAGAACATCATCCTGAACTTATTAATGTTATCTATGATGATTTTACAAAATACTTAACTAGTGTTACATATCAAGAAAATGAACAGCTTACTTTTCTACCTACATTAATGGATATGGAAGATATATGTAATCTTGCTATTTTAGCTTTTAAAAATCTACCAGATAAAAATATATGGTTATCTTTAAAAGAATATATTTTAGCTAACTATCCTGAAAATACTTTAGCTGGTCAATTACTTGCTTATGACCAAATTAAACTAAGTGAAAGTAGTTACACATTTAAAAGAAATCCCGAAAAGATAAATGAATTTAATAAAGATGCTGATCGTTTATTTAAGAGTTCTATTGATGCTCAATTTACTATATATCATCATTATTCAGAAGTTGTTTCCAAAACCTTAATTGAAGAATTTGGTCAAAAAATTGCTATGTTTCAAAAACCAAATACCGATCCTAAATGGGATTTTACTTTAGCAGGAATATTTGATCATCATTTAGGTAGAAAACTTCAAAGTTATGTTGAGAAATATTTAGACCTAAGTCATAGTAAAGAAACTGGTTATATAAGTAGTGGTGCTACTCTATCATGTTATCGTTTAGGTGATTATGTTATTAAACTAATTAAAACTAAATGGTCATATGAAGATGTTATATGTCCTAATATATATTTGATTGCTAAAAACTATGAAGAAGATTATGTTAGAGATAAAAATGGAATTGTTGTTGCTGGACTAGAAGTTCAAAAATACTTATCAAGACCTGCTAAAAATGTTCCGTCATATGTCTTTACTCAATTTAGTAATGAACTACATAAACTAGGTTATTATAATATGGATACTTTAATCAATGGTACTTGTGGTGATAATTGTATGTTATTAGATACTTATAAAGATGCTGATACTCGTCGCCCAGAAAACTTACCAACTTGGTTTAAACAATATCCTATTGTCTTAGTAGATCGTGATGATATATATCGTTTAGAAAATACTCATCCTAAACATCGTCATAATAACGGATACTAAAAAAGTACTGAATTAAACTCAGTACTTTTATTGTAATTTAGAATCTTTACTTAATTTAAATCCCCCTAATAATAAATCAGGAACTAAATAAACTCTTAACATACAAGATGGAGTTACTAAAACATTAACTGTCTTTAAACTTCTACTCCATACTTTATATGTTACTTGATAATTACCTGGTGCTAAATCCATTTCTAATTTGCCTCCACTAGATAAATCATATTCATAACCGCCTACACCAATTCTTAATGGTACAGCACATCCCCAGAAACTATTTTTTCTTTCAACTGTTAAATGTCCTGTTCCTTCTGTACTAAATGCTTGTTGTGCACTACCACCATCCAATACTGCTCCACACTTCGCACAGAACTTAGCTCCCTCACTATTAACATTATTACAATTTGGACACACACCATTATTCATAACATCACTACTTTCATCTTTATTATACCTTTTATATCCCTTTCAAATAAAGTTCTTTTAATATTCTTTACAGATATTTTATTTGAGCTATTAAGATAATTGATTTATAATATTTTTAAGGGAGGATTAATTATGGCAAAGAAAATTAAAAAAGAGGTTGAAGAAGAATTACTTGATGAAGAAGAACTAGATGAAGATGAAAAGGAAGATGAAATAGAAGAAGAGGAGAATGATTACGAAGATTTATCTTTAGAAGATCGTATCATTAACATCGAAAAGAAAAGTAATATCACCCTATTTATTTCCTTAATAACTTGCTTACTATGTGTTATCTTATTATTTGGTATGTTTAATGGTTCTAATAATGAAGAACAAGCTGAACCTAGTAATAATGAAGCTCAAGAAAGTAATTATTCTTATGATACATCTGCTATGAAAGAAATAGCTGTATCTGATATAAAAAGTGAATCTAAAAAGGAGACTATTGTAATAGTTGTTGGTCGTCAAGGATGCAGTGCTTGTGCAGCTTATATGCCAATTTTAACTAGTGTCGCTGCAGAATATAATACAACTATTAGATATATTGATATTGCTAAAATAGTTAAATTTACTGATACAGGTAATTATGTTGATGATAAAGAATCATTTGATGCATTAACTGCTTTAACAGGTAGTGGTGAATGGAAAACATTTGTTAGTGACTACATTCAATATACACCATTAACAATTATTGTTAAGAATAACAAAGTAGTTGGTGGAGTTAGTGGTGCTTTAGAAGCTGATGGTATTAGAACAATGTTTGACGCTGCAGGACTTAAGAAATAATTCTAAGTCCTTTTCTTATGATATAATTATTTTATGGTGAGGTAGAATATGATAATTTTAGATGGAAAAGAACTTCGTAAGAAGAAGTTAGAAGAATTAAAAGAAAGAATTAAAACTGTTGATAAACAATTAGGTTTAGCAGTTGTTCAAGTCGGAGCTGATGAAGCAAGTAATGTTTACATTAAACAAAAAGAAAAACTAGCTTTAGAACTAGGTTATTATTTTATTCATAAGAATTTCCCTAGTAAAGTAACGGAAGAAGAATTAATAAGTGAATTAGAAAAACTTAATAATGATGATAAAGTAGATGGTATTATTGTTCAAATGCCCCTACCTGCTCATTTAAATGCTAGTGTTATTCAAAATACAATCAGTCCTTTAAAAGATGTTGATGGTTTAACTTATGTTAATGCTGGTAAATTAATGCAAAATGTTAATGGTTTAGTCCCATGTACTCCTAAAGGAATAATTGATTTGCTTGATGAACATGAAATATCTTTAGAAGGAACTAATGTCGTTGTAATTGGTCGTAGTATTTTAGTTGGTAAACCTATTGCTAATTTATTAGTAAATCGTAATGCTACTGTTGTCCTATGTCATTCTAAAACCAAAAATATCGCTGAAATAACTAGAAATGCTGATATTATAATTGTTGCTATAGGTCATAAACATTTCTTAACTGAAGACATGGTTAAAAAAGATGCTGTTGTTATTGATGTTGGTATCAATCGTGAAGATGGTAAATTATATGGTGATGCTGACTTTGAAAACTTAAAAGATAAATGTAGTTATATAACTCCCGTTCCTGGTGGTGTTGGACCAATGACTGTTTATGAATTAATGAATAATGTTCATTTAGCTTATACTTTAAGAAAGAGAAAATAATTAAATTTTCTTTTTTTATGGTATGATATTAATTGCGAGGTGATACATATGAATATTAAAAACTTATCTATGTCTTTTGGTTTGCAAGAAATATTCGATGATGTCACTATTCAAATTAAAGATAAAGAAAAAGTTGGTATCATCGGTATGAATGGAGCCGGTAAATCAACCTTCTTTAAATTAATCATGGGTAAATTAGAACCAGATAATGGTCGTATTATTTTAAAACCCGGTACGCGTATTGGTTTCTTACCACAAGTAATAAGTGATGAAATACCTAGTATGGATATCTCTGTCTTTGATTATTTATTAGAAGGAAGACCAATTAAAAAATTAGAAGCTGAATTATCTAAAGCTTATACTGATGCTAGTACCGAAACTGATGAACAAAAACTAAAATATATCATGAAACAAATTGGTAAACTTCAAGAAAAATTAGAATACTATGAAGTTTATAATGCGGAGAACATTTTACTTAAGATAGTTACTGGTATGAATATTGATAGTGATTTACTAGATATGAAATTATGTAATCTATCTGGTGGACAAAAAAGTAAAATCGCTTTTGCTAGACTACTCTATTCTAATCCTGAAATTCTTTTATTAGATGAACCAACTAACCATTTAGACCTCGATACTAAAGATTATATTATTAATTATTTAAAAAACTATAATGGAACTATCTTAGTTATCTCCCATGATATTGAATTCTTAGATCAAGTTACTACCCAAACTTTATATGTTGATAAAGCTACTCATAAAATGGAATTATTTCCTGGTAACTATGAAAAATATATGAAAATTAGAAATGAACGATTAAAAACCCAAGAAAGAATTTATGATAAACAAGTTAAAGAAGAAGAAAAGCTAAAAAGAATAATTGCTAAATATATAGGTGGTAATGAAAAGAAAGCTCGTATTGCTAAAGACCGTCAAAAAAAACTTGCTCGTCTTGAAGAAAATAAAGTAACTTTAGAAAAGAAACAAAAAACTACTAGATTCAAAATGAAAATAAATCATCCTAGTGGTGTTGTTCCTTTAAAAGTTGAAAATTTAAAGTTTGGTTATAATGAAGAACATATTCTTTTTGATAACTTAACTTTTGATTTAAGTCGTGGTGAAAAATTCTTAATCGTTGGAGAAAATGGTATTGGTAAATCAACTCTTTTAAAATTAATTGTTGGTAACTTAACTCCTCTATCAGGTACTATTAATCTAAATGAAAAGACCGAAATCGGTTATTATGCGCAAGAACATGAATTACTAGATAACGAAAAAATAATCTTAGAAAACTTTAATGAATTTAATCTAAGCACTAAAGAACTAAGATCGTTTCTTGGTAACTTCTTATTCTCTGGTGATGAAGTATATAAAAAAGTATCTTATTTATCTCCAGGTGAACGAAGTCGTGTTGCATTAGCTAAACTAGCTTTAACTGGCGCTAACCTTCTTATTTTAGATGAACCAACTAACCATCTTGATCCCGAGACTCAAAAAATAATCGCCGAAACTTTTAAAGATTACGAAGGAACAATGTTAGTTGTTTCACACAACCCAGAATTTGTTGATAATTTAGGTGTTGAAAGAATGCTAATGTTACCTAGTGGTGAAATAAGATACTATGATAAAAATACTGTTTTATACTATCAAGAACTAAATGAACAAAGCAAATACAAGAGAAGTCCTAAAAAATAGGGCTTCTTTTACACTAAAAGTGTTCAATTCCCTCTTTTTCTTTGTCAAAACCCCTTATTTAATATAAAATATAAATATAAGGTAGAGAATTGGGTGGTAATATGTATACAAGTGTTGAAGAAGCCATATATTTTATGGTTAAAGCTAATCGCGGAATTAAAATGAAATCCGAAAACATTGATAAATGCTTTCATGCTATGGTCGTTTACTCGATGATTAGAGATATTAATGCTCCCGAAGATGTCTTAGTATCCGCTTTATTACATGATATTATCAACGATACTGAATACGGATATGAAGAAATAGAAGAAAAATTTGGTACTTTAGTAGCTGATATGGTCTCAGACCTATCTGAAGATATGTCAATAACTAAATGGTTAGAAAGAAAAAAAGAATACATTAGAAGAATAAGAAATAACGATGATTTAAATGTTATAAATATTATGTTAGCTGATAAACTACATTTACTATTAGCTAATTATAATAACTTCTTAAAAAATGGTGATCGTATATGGAAAGTAACTGGTGGTACTAAAGAAGAAAACTGTTGGTTATATCGTGAAGTATATAATATTGCTAATAAAAAAGAAGCTAATCATAAATTACTTAAAAGATATAAAGAATTATTAGATATCTATTTTGGTGAAAGTGATGAATAATTTTCTTAAAACATGTCGTAAATATTGGAAGAAAGTAATCTTTACTTTAAGTATCATTTTGTTTACTTTTATTATTATCTTACTTCTTACTAATAATATTAGTACATTTGATAATAAGATCTATAATCTTATTATTAAACTAAAATGTGAACCAGTAACTATCTTCTTTAAATTTATTTCTTTTCTATGTAGTACTTGGTTTATTATAATCTCAACTATTATAATAATGATATTTAGTAAAAATAAAAAGAATGCTTTCTTAATTGCTTTAAATGTCTTACTATGTGGTTTACTTAATCAGTCATTAAAATTTATCTTTCTTCGTGAAAGACCTCTAGATATTAATTTAATAATTGAAAATGGTTATAGTTTCCCATCAGGACATTCCATGGTTAGTTTAGCTTATTATGGTTTCTTCTTATATATCATTGATCATAAAAAAATGAAAAATAAATATAAACTATTATATTCTTCTCTTCTAGCTATATTAGTCCTTTTAATAGGTATAAGTCGTATCTATTTAGGAGTTCACTTTGCTAGTGATGTTATAGCTGGTTATGCTATATCTATGGCTTATTTAATAGTTTATATCAAGTTGTTTTGGAACAAAATGAAAATATAAAAAGATTTTAGAATTAACTAAAATCTTTTTTTATGAACCAGTACTTAAATACTTTTTAGAGCCTTTATTAAATATCCAAATACTAGGTATTAAGTAAATTATAACGATAATAGGAAGTAAAGCATATAACTGATTATCACTCTTTCCTATTAAGTATAATAAAGGATAATAATTAACTAATGCATAAGGTATTATAAAAGTAAATATTCTTCTAAAAACTTTATTATATATACCAATTGGATACTGCGCACAATGTTTCCCACCATCCGTAAAGACATTTCTAACTTCTAATCCCTGAACTGTTAAAAAACAATAAGAAGCAGCTATTAAAAAGATACAAAAGAAAATAATTATACTACTTAAAATCATTAATATCACTGTTAATAATTTTAATGGATTCCAAATAATATCTAATTTAATAAGCGCATAAATTAAGATAATTAAACTTTGTCCTGTTCTAGCTATTTTAACATAATCTATTTGAAATCCCATCGTTTGTAACAATATATTTCTTGGTCTAAGTAAAATACGATCAAAGCCCCCATTAACAATAAGTCGATCAAATTGATCAATACCTCTAGCGAATGTTTCATTCATTGAATAACCAAAATGAATAATACTAAAAGTAAGTAATACTTCATATATATTAAATCCTTGTAAATTCTTAAATTTATCAAATAAAGTAAGTATTATAAAATAATAAGTAAAGAAAACAAATATCTGTGAAATTAACGATAAAATAAACGATGCTTTATATTCTAAAATAGCTTTTAAATGTAACTTTAAATAATCAAGATATACTTTCATTATCCACCTTGTACTACTACTCTTTTAAGTATCATATCTGTTAATTTCATTCCTACAAATATTATAACTATTACCCAAAATACTTGAATAATAATTCCTCTTACCATTTCCATCCCTACTATATTCCCACAATATATACGAAAAGCAAAATCACTAATATATGCAAATGGTAATAGCGAAACAACCCCTTTTAAAATATTAGGAAATAAAGGAATAGGTACTATCTGACCACTTAGTATTTCGGCTATACTAGAATACATTCCCATAACTCCTTTACCATCTGTTGTATAAAAAGTTAAGATATAGATTAGAGTTACTAAAGCAGTTACTAGTAAAGAAGATAATGCTAATACTAAAATAAAGATAATAAATGAAGTAATATTATATGGTAAAGCTAAATTATATGGTTCTGGTAATACTAAAGCCAATAGAATAAGAGGAATACATCTTAAAGTAACTGATGATAGTTTAGAAGATAATATCCTCGTAAACCACATTAAATATAGATTTTGTGGACGACATAACTCATAAGCTACATCCCCATTTCTAATCATATTTAATATTTCATTATCACGATGCCAAATATAAATTAATGAAAAGAAAGCTTGATTTAACCACATATAAGTTATTATCTGCCTTAAACTAATATCGACATTACTGGCATCACCTGAACCATAAAAAGCTATATATACCATAATAAATACTAAACCAAAAAATAATTGTGTACAAAGACCAGCTATAGCTGCTGCCCTATATTGTAATCCAACGGTAAATTTTAATTTAAAGAACGATATATATTGTTTCATATTGTTTGATAAAGATTAATAATGATATTATCTAAAGATTCATCATCTATCTCTAAATCTTTAATATCTATTTTCTGGGATAAATAACTTAGAAAATCTGAAATATTTAAAGTATCAGAATCAATCATAAATTTATAACCTTCTAAAGTTTTCTCTTGTTCAATAATTCCTTTCTTTTTTAATTTACTTAATTTTGTTTTTGTTGTAACCGATACATATTTATGATGATCATACTTACTCTTTAAGTTTTTTAAAGTACCATCATAAATCACTTGGCCATTACCTATCATAATAATTCTTTTAGCTAAGGCCTCAATGTCACTCATATCGTGAGTGGTTAGAATAACTGTCACTTTTTGTTCTTTATTTATCTTTTTGATAAAATCTCTTACTATCTGTTTAGATATAGCATCCAATCCAATAGTTGGTTCATCTAAAAATAATATTTTCGGCTCATGTAAAAGTGAAGCAGCTATTTCACAGCGCATTCGTTGACCAAGACTTAATTGTCTTACAGGAATACGAATGATATCTTCAATGTTTAATAATTTTATTAAGTATTCTTTATTTTTCTTAAATTTTTGTTCATCAATTTTATAGATATCTTTTAATAAATCAAAAGTATCTTCAGCCGGAATATCCCACCATAATTGTGATCTTTGACCAAATACAACACCTATTGATGAAACATATTCTTTACGATCTTTCCAAGGTATAAGTCCATTAACTGTAACTTCACCACTATCTGGTATTAGAATACCTGATAAAATCTTGATAGTAGTTGATTTACCAGCTCCATTCTGTCCAATATAACCAACAATACTACCCTCTTCAATATCAAAAGAAATATCTTTAATAGCTTCTATATACTTATAATCTCTTTTGATAAAGTTTTTTAAAGTAGCTTTAATTCCTGATTGTTTTTTTGCTACTTTAAAAGTTTTTTTAATGTGTTTAACATTGATGAAAGACATTTTTACACTCCTTTCTAACCTTTTTACAACGACAAAAAACTAGATTATAAAATCTAGCTACACTTACAACGCAAAAATCCAGATATTTCTATCTAGCCCATGTTGTAAAAATATATAAATGTAGTTTTCTTGCAAAAAAGTCATTTTCATTATATAAAACTCTAAAGAATTTTGCAAGAAAAAAATATCTTATTTAAGATATTTTTCCAAACTATCTACACGATACATTGGTTCTCCCATCTCACTAGTTGGTACAAAACCAGGTCTTGCATTAATAACATCAGGTATTCTATTTACAATATCAGCACAAGTAAGTTCTACTGTTGCTGGTTGTTTAACGGTAATCGTTGTTTCAGGTTCCCCAAGAATTGTCCATTCATTAGTATCTACTTCATCAGGAGCATATACTTTACCAATACATTCTGCTTCTAAAGTAATACCTTCTTCTGTTTCCGCTGTAACTAAAGCACTCATACCAGTTGCATTACCAGCTTTAATAACCATTCCTAAAGTACTAGAATTTAAATCTTCAGAATAAGTTTGAGGAATGCATTCTTGTTTCATACTTGTAATATTTAAATGTAATTTATCAGCTAACCATCCAACTGTATTCCACATATAAGATGGACTATATTTTCCTGAATTAATAATACTCATTCTTTCTTCATCACTAATCTTATCAGCTGAAGCAACTTCTTTATCAAAATCTTCTAATGATAAACCAGCACCATGTGCTTTAGCTAAGGCAATTCCATAATCTTCAACATTATAAGAAGAAGATCCTTTTATTTTAGTAATCTTATGCGTTGTTCCCGCTAAAACACTAATTAGTTCTCCCCAAAAAACATCTTGATAACCACAACCAGTTATTGTTACTTTATTAGCTTTAGCTAAAACATCTAATTCATGATAAATAGTTGGATTAGAATTACTAGCATAGAATGCTTCTTCACAGGTTGTAATAACATTAACTCCTAAACTAACACAAGTTCTTACTAAATCTTTTATATCATTTAATAAACTCATTGTTTCAATAATTGCAATATGAGGTTTTGTTGTTTTAATATAATTACTTAAATCATTAACTCCCGCAATAATTACATTACGTAAGTCACCACCCATTACTTCACTAATATCTTTACCAACTAATTTAGGATTAATATCAACTGCTCCTACTACTTTAGCACCATGTTCAAAAACATAACGCATCGTATAAACACTCATCTTGCCACAACCAATTTGCAAAACTCTAATCTTTTCCATTTAATCACCCATTCTATTCTTTAATTAACTTCATCTAAGTTAACATTCTCTTCTCTAATTAAATCTGCGAAATCAACTTTAAACTTCTCAATCGCTTTCTTCTTAGCATCTTCATAAACATTTCTTGCATTACATATAGCTTTATATATATGTTTAATACGACATACATTCTCATTATCAAATAAAGCATAAGTAAATGCATTCGAAACTATTGTTAAACAGATATCAGGATATCTACTAGATATTTCATAAACTCTTTTATATTCATCTGTCATATCAACAATAAATCTCATTATTCTTTCAATAACAAATGAAGTATATTCAAAATGAACACCTGTCTTAGCTTCAATCTTAGGATAAGTACCCATTAAAATCTTTACCGTTGTCTCTTGATCAGCTTCTACTACATCAATCTTTTGAAAACGTCTTAAGAATGCTCTATCTTTTAAAATATATGATTCATATTCTTCATCAGTAGTCGCACCAATCATCTTAATTTCACCACGGTCTAATCCAGCTTTAAACATATTAGCAAAATCTATACCATTTTCTGCTCCATCTTTATTTACTAAAACATGAGTTTCATCTAAGAAAACAATTGTCTTCTTTTTCTTAGCTAATTCTTTAACTAATAAATCAACTCTATTTTCTATCTGACCATTTGATTCAGTCTGACCTAATAATGAAGTAACATTTAATTTATATATTTTATAACCTTCTAAGGCTTGAGGAACCATATGCTTTTGAATACGATAAGCAACACCTTCTACAATAGATGTTTTACCAGTACCAGCTTTACCTACTAATAAAGCACTTTTTTCAGGTGTTAAAAGAGTCATTATAACTTGTTTAATTTCATTATCACGACCTATTGAAGGATCCGTAATATATTCTACAGATGTTAAATCTCTTCCATAACGTTCAAGAATACTTACTCCTTGATATTCATCAGTATTATTAACAGGTACATCTAATACTTCTGGTTCTTTAGTATCATTAACTACAGCATTAATACTAGGTTGATTACTAACGTTTTTAGGACCACCTACTTGATAACTAACACGACCATTTTCATTAGTTCCATTCATATATAATCACCATTAACATTATAACATGTCTCTATTTAAACATAAAGATATTAGTTCATAAACCAAGTTTTAAAAATTCTCATTTTATTGTATAATAATATAAGGTGAATAATATGAGACTAAGAAGAAATATAAAATTTGATTTCATAATATATGGTTCTCTTATTGGTGCTTCAACCCTTTTAATTTTCGGCGCCAAATCATATTGTGCATCACTTAGTGAATATAATGGTTTTACTTCTGAAATAAAAAATGCCATTAAAGAAATGAAAGGAGAAGAAACAGTTAATATCCCGCAAAACGAAAAACCAGAAATACTAAATAATATCAACGAAAAAGAAATTATAAATAACTATTTATATTCTCTTTTAGATGGAATAAATACAAATGAAACTATTTCTTCTGATATGATTAAAAGTTGGCAAAACTTTGAAATAATTAATACTAATTATCTTAAAGAGATAACTACTACATATTATTCCTATTCCTTTGATTTAAAAATAAGTAATCCTAATGCCTTATTACCAGTTAAGAAAAATGAAAAACTAAGTACTAAAGATTATACAGTTATAACTCTAATAGCTAATATTTCTATTAAGAATAACGAGAATCTTATTAAAAGTATCGATATTCCAACCGAAAATTAAAAATGTTCTTTAAAACCTTTAATTTTTTATTGACAATATTTTTCAGAATGTTATAATTAAAGAGCAATGCCTGATTAGCTCAGTCGGTAGAGCGCACGGCTGTTAACCGTTAGGTCGTAGGTTCGAGT
>CANPXB010000034.1 GCA_947585595.1 uncultured Bacilli bacterium | reverse complement strand
ATATATGAGAGGTGTATTAAGCGATAATGAAATACCAAACAATTCTGGTATAGCTATTGAATATAATATTCCTCCAACTGGATGTAGAATTGATTTTATGATGTCTGGATATAATAAATCTAAATCTAATGTAATAATAATAGAATTAAAACAATGGGATAAATGTACTGAAGTAGGAGAAATGGATGGCATATATAAAGTAAATACTTTTACTGGAGGAGGATTAAGAGATGTTAATCATCCTTCTTATCAAGCTATGACATATGCTAACCTAATAAGGGATTATAATGAGTCGGTACAATTAAAAGATATTAATGTTATACCTTGTGCATATTTACATAATTATTATTTTGATAGTGATGATACATTACTATCAAGTAACTATAAAGAATATACTGATGCTGCTCCATTATTTGGCCATAATGATGTTTTAAAATTAAGAGATTTCATTAAAAGATATATTGAAGATGGAGACGATGGTAATATTCTTTATGAGATAGATAATGGTAGAATTAGACCATCTAAAATGTTACAAGATTCTTTAACAAATATGTTAAAAGGCAATCAAGAATTTTATATGATTGATACACAAAAAATTGTGTATAAATATGCAATAAAAAATGCTATTGATACAGTAGCTCATAATACAAAAAATGTTATGATTGTTAAAGGTGGTCCAGGAACAGGAAAATCGGTTTTAGCAATCAATTTATTAGTTGAATTAAATAGAAGAAATATGACCTGCTTTTATGTAACTAAAAATTCAGCTCCTAGAAATGTTTATTCTTCAAAACTAAGAGGTGAATATACTCAAACTTATATAAATCATTTATTCCAAAGCTCTGGCAATTTTATCGATGAAGAAAGGAATAAATTAGATTGTTTAGTAGTAGATGAAGCACATAGATTAAATGAAAAATCAGGATTATTTCAAAATAAAGGTGAAAATCAAATTAAGGAAATAATAAATGCTGCTAAGTTTTCAGTATTCTTTATTGATGAAAATCAAAAAGTAACTCTTAAAGATATAGGTAGTGATGATTTAATAAAGAAATTTGCTAAAGAACAAGGAGCAGGTATTTATATTTATGAATTAGATTCACAATTTAGATGTAATGGATCAGATGGATATTTAGCATGGCTTGATAATATTTTAGAAATAAGAGATACTGCAAATTTTGATATAGATGGATTTGATTATGATTTTAAAGTATTTGATGATCCAAATGAAATGAGAAAATAAACAATAAATCTAGAATGGTAGCAGGTTATTGTTGGAATTGGATAAGTGAAGGAAAAGATAATACTAATATCCATGATATTACAATACCTGAATATAATTTTGAAATGAGTTGGAACTTAGGTAATTCTTCAACGTGGGCAATAGATAAAAATTCAGTAAATGAAATAGGCTGTATTCATACATGTCAAGGACTAGAGTTTGATTATGTAGGAGTTATAATAGGTGACGATATGAGATATGAAGATGGTCATATTGTTACAGATTATCATAAACGAGCATCTACAGATCAATCTTTAAAAGGAATTAATAAAATTGCTAGGGAACAAGGTGAAGAAGCCGCTCAAAAAATAGCTGAAAATATAATTAAAAATACATATAGAACATTGATGACAAGAGGAATGAAAGGTTGCTATGTATACTGCACAAACAAGGAATTACAAGAATATTTTCGAAAAAGGTTTGATTAAAAAAATTGATTCCAACATAAAATCAGTTTGAATTGCTAAATAAAATTCTGCAGAAATGTATAAATATATTAAATAAATATTAAAGAAGAGGTAATTAAATGGCAGAAATAACTTCAATAAGAGAAATAACTGTAAATAAAGAAAAAATTAAAATAGAATTTACATACATAGCTCAGTACAATAAAAGTAAAACATGTTTTAATAATCTTGATTTTGATACAGTTGAATGGGAAAGCGATGATTCAATTGAATTTTTGAATGATCATTTAAAAGAATATCTAGATCATGAATATTTAGATTTTACAAAAGTCGCACAAAAGTTTTTTGAAATAAATAAAATAGTTGATAATATAAATTTTATTGATAAATATGGATATTTTAAAGCATATCGTAGAGAATTTGAAGATAGATAATTAAGAAATTTATGTTAAATGCATAATAAGCATTGAAATATTGTATTACAAATGATACAATATTTTTTAGGTGATAGAAAATGAAAAAGTTGTCTACATATTATACAAATGGTAAAGTAAAGTACAATAGTAAAGTTGGATTCTATTTTTATCAAGATGAAAATAATTATTTATTTGCCAAAGAAATATATAAAACCAAGATAAAAGAAGAAGACTTGCCAGACTATTACATAAAAGTATGGTTATATCCAAAATTTATATATTTATCTTTAAAAGATATAAAAGATATATACTATCGACCAGATTTTATGTTTAATCATTGGCGAAAATACGATTTTCTTTATATATCATATCAAGATAAATTAAAAATTAAAGAAAGAGGTTATTGTGATAATAGCGATATAGTAATTTGGGGCCCAGAAATCGATAATATTGTAAATGAGTTAGAAAAATACGACTACGATAAATTAAAAATTAAAGAAATTAAATCTTTAATGGATAAAAAAGATAAATGGTTTGATTATTGGGATAAACATGATTGGAATGGTAATTATTCTTTTACATCAGATGAAATATGGAAAGAGATACTTGGTGAAGAACAATGAAAACATATATTATTTCTGATACACACTTTAATCATTCTAATATTATTAGATATTGTAATCGTCCATTTAAAGATATAGACGAAATGAATAACGCTATTATTAATAACTGGAATCGTATTGTAAAAAAAGATGATGTTATATATCATCTAGGAGATTTCTTCTTAGGATCTAAATATGATTTAAAAGATATCGTAAATAAATTAAATGGAACAATCTATTTAATTAGAGGAAATCATGATAGATTAACTATAAAATCTTATGAAGAAAGTGGAATTCATATTTTAAAAAATGCTCCAATAATACTAGAAGATTATAAAGTAATGTTATCTCATCGTCCTTTACCAGATACTATGATAAAAGAAGGAAACATAAATATACATGGTCATATTCATAATAAAAAATTAGAAGATGAATATGATAATTCTTTATTTACTAAATCTAAACATAAAAATGTCTCTTGTGATGTTACAGATTTTAAACCTATATTATTAAAAGATATTATTAAAGATGGTGATATAAAATGATATGTATAACAGGAGATATGCATGGAGACTTTAGTAGACTATATAATTTAGAATTTAATAAAGATGATATTTTAATTGCCCTAGGTGATACTGGTATAAACTACTATCTTAATAAATATGATATTGAAAATAAAAAAATATTAAATAATTTAAATATAAAAATATTTAGTATTAGAGGGAATCATGAAGAAAGACCTGAAAATATAAATACATATAAAGAAGTAGAGATGTTTGGTGGTAAAGTATTTATTGAAGAAGAATATCCAAACTTAATCTTTGCTAAAGATGGTGAAATATATAACATAGATAATAAATCTATTTTAGTTATTGGTGGAGCATACTCAGTTGATAAAGAATATCGTTTACTTTATGGACATAAATGATTTAAAGATGAACAATTAACTAAAGAAGAGATGAATAATATTTATAATAAAGTTAAAGGAAAACATTTTGATATAGTATTAACTCATACCTGTCCACTTAAATATGAACCAATAGAAATGTTTTTAACAGGTATAGATCAATCTAAAGTTGATAAAAATATGGAAAAATTCTTAGATAAAATAGAAGAAGTAATAGAATATGATAAATGGTATTGTGGACATTATCATACTGAAAAACAAGTAGATAAAATAGAGTTTATGTTTGGTAGGATTAAATTATTTAATAAGAACGAATATTATCCTAAATATGACAAAAATGGATATGAAATCATAAGAGATTATTGTTCACAAAAAGAGATAATGTCTAAAGAAAATATTATTTGTCCAGTATGTAAATCAAAAAATATATTAATTCAAAAGGACGATGGTCATAAAATTAATGGCTCAGATTATATTGCCCTAATCTGTCACGATTGTAAAAAAACATATGGATTTAATGATGTATGTTATTACCCAAATTACCCAAAAGAGTTATAAAACAAAAGATTATAATATATGGTTTTCCGGTCTAATCCGGATAATGTTCCGGACTAGACCGGACAAAAAAATACAAAGTTGAAATATCTTATTTAAAAGCTGAGAATTAAATAATAGTAAATATATACAATATTATTTAAAAATTTGTGAAAAAATCACAAATAATTAAAAAATATAATTAAATTCCTCTAAATTCAATAAAAATGGTATAATTAAATTGCAAGAAGTATTATAATATCTAGAAAGCAATTATTATTAAATTAATTAAGGAGGCAATTAAATTGAAAACAGTAGAACATTTTGTAGACGTAGAATCAGAAGTAAGTAAAATGGAATATGAACTAATATCAGAGTATGTTAGATTAAGAAAAGCAGCTAATTTATCACAACAAGCTATAGCAGATCAATCTAATATAATTAGAACTACTATTGCTAGAGTAGAAAACCAAATGAATTCACCACAAGTTAAAACATTATTACAAATGTTATCTCCATTAGGATATACTCTAAAAATAGTTAAAAAAGAAAATAAAAAATAATTGAAATATTGTATCTGAAGGGATACAATATTTTTATGTAGAAAAAAAGAGTAGGTGACAATTTGTAACCAACTGAAACTTAAACAATTAAGACTTATAATAAGAACAAGAGGTATTACTATGACTATAGAAGAAATAAAAACCCCACAAGATATATTAACATTTATGGAAGAACATATAACATATGGTTGGTTAGATGTTAATAATGAAGAACATATTAAAAATATGAAAAATTTTAGAAAGTTATATCGTACAGCTAGTCTTGAAGAAACATTAACTCACGGATTAGGTACATGTATAGAACAAGTATATTTAATGAGCACTTTATTAACTCAATTAGGTATACCTAATAAAATGTTTTGTACTAGAATATATGAAGGTAAAGACTTTAATAATTTAGAGGAAGAAGAACATATGCATTGCTTTGTTTTATATCATATGGATGATAAAGTATATCAAATAGAACATCCTAACTGGGAAAGAGTAGGTATTTATGAATATCCTAGTGAAGAAAAAGCTATAACAGATATCAATGATTATTATGTTAAAATGGCACAAGGCAAAGCAAGACCAGTAACTGAATTTTATGAAGTACCATATAATATGTCATTTAAAGAATTTAATTTATATATAAATTCATTAGATGAGAAGAAAGATAAAAAAATTAAATAAAAAGCTATTGAATTGTCGTATCTAAAGTGATACAATAATTTTTAACTTATATATTTTATATATTAAAAAACATAAAATATATAAGAGGGAATTAAACATTAATATGCTATAATAATATATCAAGTACATATTTTAAATTCATATGATATAATAATACTAGAATAGGAGAGTGATTTAGTATGAATAAAGGTATTGTTAATGCTAAAGAATTAGCTTGCTACATCATTGATTACTACAAAAATAAGCATTCTAAAGAAATAAGTCCGATAAAATTACAAAAATCACTATACTTTTGTTTCGCTTATTGGGGTGGTTTTGTAAGAAAAAGCAAAATGTCTGAAACAGAAATAACTATAAATAAAAGTGAATGGTTGTTTGATGAAAATATTGAAGCATGGGTCTATGGTCCAGTAGTACCAGATGTTTATCACGAATTAGATTTAACGAGTTATAAAAATGAAGATTTATTTAGTGGCAATGAAGATGTTAAGGACTTTATAAATGGTGTATTAGATGATATCCTAAATGTATC
Organism: uncultured Bacilli bacterium; assembly: GCA_947585595.1. Lineage (GTDB taxonomy): Bacteria > Bacillota_I > Bacilli_A > RF39 > UBA660 > Coprovivens. The sequence continues at coordinate 7,024 of CANPXB010000034.1, read as the reverse complement.
TGATTTTAAACTAGTAGAAGTATCGCATTCTGATAACTGTTGGAAAAAGAACTTTGATCCAAATAGCGAAAGACACAATATTATAATAGATAAAGAAGATATAATTAGTGAATATGCAACGATTTGTTGGTAGTTCCATTGCTGTTCGTAAAAATAGATTTAAGGAAACAGGCGCAAAATTTGTGTCTGTTCCTTTTAATTCTATCGCTATTGGTAATAGTTTTAATTCGATAAATATTGTAGAAGAATACTATACAAATTATGTTAATACATCGAATCAAAAAGTATATAAAATAATAAGTGATTTTTATTTAAAATATTCAAAAAATGAAAACAATTTATTTGGCGATTATCTCTTCGATGAACTATATTATAATGGTAACAATATTGAAAGGTTAATAAGAATAATAAATAGATCTAATAATACTAAGTTTGATAAAGGAAGCTTGACTACTATTTATAAGCTTAAAAATAAAAAAGAACCAAAAATTCACTTTTACGTTCAAATAGTTAATAATTCAATGTCTATTTTGCTAATCGATTTATATCATTTATCAATTCCTGGAGATATATATCAAAAAGGTAAAATTGTGAAGAAAATACTGTTAGGTGATTTACCTGTTATTTATAACAAATATAAAAACTATACATATAATTTAAATAATGTAATAAATAGTTATAGTTATACAAATGATTAATTTCTATGTAAAAAAATCTGCATCTAGTTACTTTTATTTTGCATATTTGTATTGAAAGTGAAAAGGTCCCATTGTTTATTAGATGGTGCCTTTTCTTTTTTCCTTAAATTATTTTTGACATAAAGTATATAATATTATACAATTTATCTCAAAGAGGTTTTCCTTGCCCGTTGGGCTTGGGACACCTCTTTTTAATTGCTAAGTTCTTGTAATAAGTTATAATTTATTTTCTTGTTCTATTTCAATTCTGCCGTTTTTAATTTTTATTACTTCAATACCATAAACACTTTTTACTTGTGTTCCATTTTTTAAAGTCTTTAAATAACTTTTATGAGTATGACCATGAATATTAATAGGAACTTTTCTTTCATATAAATATTTTGTTATTCCCTTTAAACCATCATGAACTGGATTGTTATTGTCTAGAGTAAAAGGTTTATCATGAGATAGTAAAATATCAACATCAGACATTTTGTCTAAAAAACTAATACTTTCTTTATGAGTAAAAGAAGGGAATGTTTCATCTTTATATTTAAAACTACCTTCAATTGCTCCAATCCTTATTCCGTTAATATTAAATACCTTACCATTATAATTATCTAATCCCCATTCATCTAATAAAGAGAATCTATCATGATTTCCTAATATCGCTATTATTTTATCTTTTGGAATATAATCTAAAATTATTTTATAATCATCACCGATATCACCAAGTACACAATATAAATCACATTTAACTTTTGTTAGATTTCTTTGCATTTCTTTATTAAGTGCTAAATCCCCATGAGTATCAGCTATAACTAATAAAGTTAAACTCTTATTAAAATTATTAACACCTTTATTAACTAAAGTACATTCATAATCTTTATTATTAAATTTAAATAATTTACTTAAAAACATTTATTCCCACCATACTTTATGAGATAAACCATTAAATATTCCTTTTAATGAGTTATTTTCCATCCAAATATCGCAATATCCATCAGATTCAGCATTTTCTGCACAAATACATATTTTTTTGCCATTACTCAAGTGAAGAATTAATTCTTTAAAATAATCTCCACCAGATGGCCTTGTTTCGCCAGTAGATGGATTAATGATATATTCATCATGAAAACTATTTAATTCGTAATCAACAATACTTGAACCATAACAATCAAAGTCAAAACTACCAACTACCTTTGGTGTTTCTTTTTCTTTATCTGCTAACTCACTAATATGAGTCACTTTGATTGATATCATACTAAAAAAATTGTATTCAAAAATAAGTGTAGTACCATCATCAAATATTAAATAATTAAAATCATCAGTCATATATAATTTATCTGTGAAACTACAAAGTTCTGACCACGTTAAACCACTAAATGGAATAAAAGATTTGATTTTTTTATCTCTTACAATTGATATGAAACTTTTAATAAACTCATTAAATTCTTTATATTCATCAAAGTAGTATTCGTGGTTAAATTCTATATTCATAACATAAACACCTAAGTCAATTATACCATAAGTTAAACAGGAGTAACTATCAACTAAGAATGGTAAAGATAATTAAAGAAAGATGAAAAGAAAAATAAAGCAATTAAATAAATCAAATATTTTATGAACTTCTTTTTATTGACAGTATTTACTATCTTGCCTTTTTTCAGTTTTGTCATCTTCCATTTTTATGATAGAATTATAAATAATAGATGGGTAGTGTGATACAATGAATCAAGAACCAAATAACTTAAATCCTAATAATATTAATGGACAAAATAATGAAGGAGTTTCTAATAGTGAGCCATTAAATAATACTTATCAAGAACAAACTATTCAACCAACTCAAGGGCAAACTATTCAACCAACACCAACTGTTAATCAAAATGTAGAAACAAATTATCCACAGCCAATTAATCAACCATATGTCCAACCAGTAAGTAATAATTTAACTCCTGAACCCCCAAAGAAAAATATTAAATTATTTATCATAATAGGGGTAATTATTTTAATAGTTGTTGTAGGAATTATTTTATGCATAGTTCTTAGTCAAAATAAAACTGAGAGTAATAATAAATCTAATACAAATGTTAATGAAAACAATAATAATTCTAATAATCAACCTGAAAGCTTATCAGAAAATACTTTTACAAAGTTAAAAAAGGATTTTGATAGTGGCAAAATTGATGCTAATAAATATTTTACTGAGCTATTTTATTACGAATATGATAGCTCTAAACTAGATAATAATTATAAAACTGATGAAAAATATTATACACCAGGATGTCAAAGTGAATTATTAGAGTTACTACAATCACATAAAGATGAATTAGACAAAGATATTGTTAAAGAGTATGTTGAAAAAGTAACATTACATAATGTATCTCTAGGAAATAGTTCTAATGTTCAAACCAAATCTAATGTAAATCCTGAATACGAAATAAAGTTATTAGATAACGAAGAAGAAAAAGAAAACGCCAAGAACCATCGCTTAGATAAAGTAAAATTATCAAAAAATGGTAATTTCTTAATATGGTATACAAATAATGGTAGTGATGCTATAACAGAAGAACAATTACAACAAATATCTAATGAATTAGAAAATACTATATTTAAATATGAAGAAACATTTGGTGTAAAATATTCATATTTTCCATACCAAGATTCAATCCTTAATGATGATTATAAAAATGCTAAAGAAGTATTAAAAAGTAATAATATTCCTGTTAATACAATCAATACTGCTATGAGTGTTTATATTTATGATACAGGAAGTGAAGGTGTCTTAGCTTCTTATTTCCAACCTTATGGTGTAAATATCCTTTTAGATTTCATTGTTCAATTAGGATTAAAAGATGATGACGGAATTGTAACATTCCCTTATATAGTAATAAACAAACAAGGCTTTTCAGATGAAGATGAAAGCTTAAAACAATTATATACTCACGAATTATTCCATCATTTCCAATACTTATTCTGTCGTTCTTCTTCAGGTAATAGATGCGTTGCTGGAAATTATTCAGAAGGTACTGCTAATATGGCGGGTGCAATCGCTGGTAATGTTAGTACAACAAATAATTTCTTAAATGGCTGGGCTAGTGCATATACTAAAAATGTTAGTACAACCCTTTCTGAAATAACTGATGGTGCTAGTTACGGATATGGAACATTCCCTTATTTATATGTTTATTCAGAAACTGTTAATAATTGGGCTTCAACAATCATGAATGCTCATAACGAAACTAATCCCTTTGAATATATTAAAAATCATACTTCTAGAGAAGATTTAGTAAAAGTTAGCGAAAAATTAACTTATGGCTTACTTGCCAAAAACTTTGATAATAAAGCAATGTACTCGTCTAAAGATGTTACTATTAAAGAAACTTTAAATAAACCAAAAAAAATAAGTGAAACAATTAATCCAGGAGCTATAGTTTATTATGAAGTTAGAGGAGATAATACATTAACTGCTACTAGTGGATCAAATGAATATGTTGGTTTAAAGTTTTATGGTTATAAAGATGGTGTTTATACTGAATTATTATCAAATATGACACAGATTGATGCTGATTTAACATATTATGCTAGATATGATAAATTCTATTTGGCGATATATAATGCCGATATTACAAATTCTAATACATATACTATTGAATTAAAAGGAAGTAATTTTGCTGAAAATAGTGAATTTGTTACAACATTCAATAACTATAATATAGAAATAGAAATGGAAATGACTGTTTCTGGAATTACAACAAATACTATTTCTAAAGGAGTAGTGGATGAAAAACATCAAAAAGAATATTTAGATACTACTACTTCAATGGCTGGGATATCATTAAACAATAAAATATATAGTGATTTCAATACTGGCTATAGTTATACGACTCAACCTTATGGTGGAGATGCTTGGTGGAAAGATAAATCAGCTACTCAAACAGTTGATTTAGGATCTATTTTAGATAAGTTAATTAGTATGAAAAATGTTACTAAAATAGATGCTAATCATTATAAAGTAAAAATGACTAAAGATGACATAGCCGGTTTAATGAACTCTGGTGATGCAAATTCATCAATTATTAGTGGTGACATTGATGTTGAAGTATATACAGAAAATGGCTATATAACAAGACTTGATTATGATTTTTCCAAAATAATGAAAGGCATCGAAAAATATACAACAACAATTAAATTTTCTAATTATGATAAAGCAGGAGATGTAGAAATACCACAAAGTATTATTGATAATGCCAAAACGCAATAGTTTTTATATAAAATAGCTATTTTACAAAATTATATAAATCTGCAAAATAAAGCAATGACTTATCTTTCAAGTCATTGTCTTTTTTTATACAAATGTTAAGTTTCTCTCTTAATAATTTAATTAATATGGTATAATTTAGAAGAATAAGAAAATAAGGAGAAGTTATATGAATCAAAACAATAATCAATATACACCTAATATTCAAACAAATACCCCTGTTCAAAGCAATATACCAGAAAATCAAAATATGGTACAAAATAATGTGCCTACACCACAACCTAGTATAAATACCCCCAAAAAATCATCTAAGTTAGAAATTAATCCTATAATTTTAGTAATAATTATTATTGTAGGATTATTAATAGGATTAGGCGCAGGTTACTTAATAGGTAATAAAACTAAAAAATGCGATATTCAAGAATGTCCAAAATGTGATAACAATCGTGATGTAACTGCTGATACTAATGAATATAATAATACTGATGACTCTAATAATTCTGATGAATCTAATAATACTGTTAATACAGAATATGATAAAGAAGGATCATTTCTATTAAGTATTGAAGATGTATTTACAATTACAGGAAGTGGCACTGTTGTAACAGGTAAAATTGAAAGAGGTAGTATAAAAGTAAATGATACAGTTGAAATTGTCGGTTTAGGCGCTACACCTAAAACGGTTGTAGTTACGGGTATTGAAGCTTCTAGAAAACAAATTGATAAAGCTGAAGCAGGAGATAATGTAGGAATTAATTTAAGTGGAATAGCCAAAGAAGAAGTGCAAAGAGGACAAGTATTATCTGCTCCTAACACTATTCAAGCCCACACTCAATTTGAAGCAAAAATTCACTTACTTGAAACAGAAAACGATGGAAGAAAAACATCAATTTTTGATAATTTCATTTGTCAATTTTACTTTAGAACAACAGATATAACAGGCACTATGAAATTCCCAAGCAGTTTATACCAAATAAAGCCTGGTGAGGATGCTGAAATAACAATTACTTTAGAGCAAAATGTTGCTTTAGAAGAGGGAACAGAATTTTCAATTCGTGAAGGCGGAAAAACAATTGGAACTGGTACAGTAACTAAAATACTAAAATAAAAAAGCTCAATTCTCATGAATTGAGTTTTATTTAACATCGCTTGGTGCGATGATTTTTACAAATGGAGTGTATAGAGAAAAAGTAAATTATTCTTTTCATTGATTAATAAGATAGAATTCAATAAAAATTTATATTTGTCAAAAGGCCTTTTTACCTAAATAATTCACTATGACTACCAATTGCAAATAAAACTAAAACTAGTTTATCATCAACATATTTATATATGAGTAACCAATTAGGTTTGATATGACATTCAGAACAGTCTTTATATGTTTTATCATTTATTAAATTATGATTACAATATTTAGGATCTAATTGTTCTAAATTTGCTAGTTTTGTAATAACCTCTAATAATTCATTTATATCCTTATTTTGTTTTATAATTTTTTTTAATTGCTTTTTAAAATTACTAGTAAATTCAATTTTATATTTAGTGTCTAAATCAAAATTAATCATCTATAATGGCCCTCAACATCTCATTAACATTATTATATCCCGTTCTTTTGCCATCCCTAATTTCTTGAATAATATCTTCGCCTTCTTTCAAAGCATCTAATAATTCATCACTAGGTTTAGGATTGGCCACTTCAAATGGTAATCCGTCTTTTTTAATAACTTGTTTTATTGCCATATTTATAAACGTACTCATATTAATACCCAAATCTTTTAAAATATTAGTAGCTTGTTCCTTATCTCTTGCATCCACTTGTACATTGATAGCGCTTGTTAATGATTCCATCATATAACACCTCTTTCTTTCATATTAATGATATCTTTTTTTTAACATTTTGTCAACAAAATAACAACATAAATCTACAAGATAACAACATTACTTTTTTATTATATGAAGTTATTAAAAAAATGCATTAAAAAAGTTGAGTAAATAACTCAACTACTAAACAATCTGGAGCGAGTGTCGTAGTTATCTACAACTCTTTTCCAATAACGAAAGAGTACATATAATCTTCCGTTGTTAG
>CANPXB010000033.1 GCA_947585595.1 uncultured Bacilli bacterium | reverse complement strand
TATAGAAAAACTATTCAAAAAAAATTATGCATAAAAAAACCTCCAGAAAAAATCTGGGGGTTTGTCTACACTCTGAATAGATATTGTTTTTACAATATCTTCTCTATCTTGGCAATCTTATAATTTCAAATAAGAATAATAGATATATACCTATATATAAAGATGTTTTAAATCTTAACATTTCATATGCACCAACGACTTTATCGATTCCTGATACTAACCAAGACTCTTTGTATTTAGGAACGATAAAATTACATGGGAACATATGAGATTTGATTATATCTTGTTGAACATTATTTAAATCATAGTATTTTAAGCTGTTTTCTAGAGCTTTAGATGGATGGTCTTTTAATCTTTGCGCACCATTTTCATCAGCTAAATCAGCATCGACAAAGAAATCGTGAAGTAAAGCTGCCCTAGTAGTTTCATTTATACTTTTTATGTTAAATTTATCACATATTTGATATGTCCATTTAGCTACACGCATTGAATGATCATATCTTGTAATACCATGATGTAATTCTTTATTTAATCTATTAAAATCTTTATTATCAGTTATATCCTTAATTAACGAGTAAAAGTTTTCACTACTTTGTTTACTCATCCAAAATCACCTCGGACACTTCGACATTATAACATATCTATAAATTATTAGCAAATTGTTAATTCTTGGTTGCTATATATTAATTTTAATATATTTTATTTGGTTTTAGAACCTTTTTTAATTTTTAGACTGTAAAGTTAAGGGATAATAAGATTTTATTTATTAACTTTAGAAAGACGATTTTTGATTCTTTCTTGACCTAATAAATTTAAGATGACATATAAGTCTGGAGTTTGTGATTTAGAGGTTACTCCTACTCTAATAATATTAGAAATATCAGCAACACTACCTTTGTATTTATCTGGATTTTCTTTGTATTCTTTCATATTAGAACAATAACCTAATTTATCTGTCATTTCTTTCATTTTATTAAACCATGTATCTTTATCATCAGCTTCATTATAATATTCATTAAAGTATGTATTTAAGACATTATTTATTTCTTCTTTAGTTAAGTTTTCGGCAAACTCGTAGTTGACATCGGTAAATAGTTCATCAAACATATACCAGATTTGGTTTTTAACTTCAGATAGACAAGCATAATCTTTACGTGGCTTCTTTTGTTCTCTTTCAATATTTAATACACTGGTAGTGTATTCTTTATATTTATTTATTAATTCATTAAATTCTTTATCATATATTTTTGACCAGTTATCTAATAAATCAAAGACTTCAGTAGCTTTTAAACGACTTAAGTAATTTTTAGAAATATTGTCTAGTTTATCTAAATCAAATAAGGCACCTGATGCAGACATTTTCTTTGGTGAGAATTCAAATTCAGTAAATGGAGCATCTGGATGAGCTTCACGCCAAGCTTCGTAGTTAGAATTAATAATAGTCATGATGGCTTCAGTTAAGGCATATTTTGGATAACCTTTTTCTTCATAGTAAGTCATACGAGCTTCAGGATCTAAACGTTTAGATATTTTTCTAATCTTGTCACCATCTTTTTTAATAATCAATGGAGTGTGAACATATTTTGGCATTTTGAAACCAAATGTTTTAAATAATTCATAATGAACGGGAATAGAACTTATCCATTCTTGACCACGAACAACATGAGTTGTACGCATTAAATGATCATCAACTAGATGGGCAAAATGATAGGTTGGTAATAAGTTACTAGATTTCATAATTGGAATATCAATATCATTTTCAGGGAATTCCATTTCACCATTAGCTAAGTCAACGAATTTAAATTTACGATTAAAATCACCAGAGCTTTTTAATCTGATTGTATATTTTTCACCATTTTTAATACGTTCAGCTGCTTCATCAGGAGTTAAATTACGATATTTAGCATAACGACCATAAATACCAATTCTTCTTTTATCTCTAGTTTGAGCTTCTCTAATAGAGTCCATTTCTTCTTGAGTTAAGAAACATGGATAAGCTTTACCTTCAATAATTAAATGCTTAATAAAAGTATGATAAATTTCTTTTCTTTCTGATTGAATATATGGTCCATAAATACCTTTTTCATCATTAATATCACGATATTCATATTCATCAGGAATATAATCGTATTGATCTAAGATATGACGAATGGCTTCAACAGCTCCTTCAATTTCACGAGCACTATCAGTATCTTCGTTTCTTAAAAAGAAAACACCTTTACTTTGACGAGCAAGTAAGTAATCAATAGTAACAGACATAAAGTTACCAATGTGCATGAAACCAGTTGGGGATGGAGCAAATCTAGTTACTTTAGCTCCTTCTGGTAAATCTCTTTCAGGATACATTTTCTCATAGTCTTCAATGGTTTTTGTGATATTTGGAAATATCAAATCAGCTAGTTCTTTGGTAGTCATAATAATCTTCCTTTCTAAAATAAAAAAGACACTTTCGTATAAGGACGAAAATGTCGTGGTACCACCTTAATTTGTGTTATTAACACCTTATTTGTTTTAACGCTTACTAGCGGAATAACTTAAATACATTATTCAACTCCAAAGTTTCTTCAATTAATATATATGTTTCTTTACACCAACCAGAAACTCTCTATAATATAGTGATTAATTTACTCTTCTTTTTCTTCGTTTGTGGTTTCATTATAGTAGATTTATTTTTTATTGTCAATGTTATTTGGTTTAAAGCGTTTAGTCATACGAGATTCAATTCTTCGTTGTTCAATTTCTGGTTTAACAGTAATTGATTCTTCATTAGCTAATCTTATTTCATCGCCGATGATAGCTAGATGTTTTATGTTTATTTTAGATATTACTTTTTCAAAGAAGATAAATTCAACATCCAAAAACCCCATTAAAGGACGATATTCATAACTAACAGATGGATCTTCAGATAATGAAGGAATATATATTAGTTTGTTTTCTCTATTCTTAGCTTTATGACTATGACCTTTAAAGACAATCGTCGCTGATTCAGTAATATCTTTACGTTTTTTGGAATGACTCAAATCATGCGTAATACCAATTGTATCGTCTTTTAATCTAATAAGAGATGAACCATATCCTAAGGAAACTAAATCATAACGATGTTCTTCTAGGTATCTAGCTAAATCAAAGCCATGATCAGTAATACTTTTATAATCATGATTACCGTATAGATTATAACTTATTATATCGGCCATAGCCGGATAGATTCTTAAAACTTTATTAGCTTGAGCTATATCAGTTTTAGTTTTTAAAATATTAGTACGATCTTCATAGACATTTTCAATAACATCACCGCCATTAAATAAACTATGAATATCATGTTTTTGTAAATACTTATAAACCATTTGCAGTAAATCTGGTCTTTCATATATGCTACCAATATGTAAATCGGAAATAAAGACAGCACGGAAGATTCGATCTCTAACATTTATCCTAATAATATTACTTTCTGGATTAAAAATAAGATTACGATTTATTTTAGTAAATACTTGACCATCAGAAAAATAGGTCTTGGAATAATTAAAACCATTATTTTTTATTTGTTTTAAAAGATAACTTAGTTCACGATTAGACAAAGATAGTCTTTTTTGGATTTCATTAAGGCTTATACCTTCACTCATTAATTTAATAATTAAATCAGTTGCCTTAGACATATCTTCACCTACTTCTTTTATTCACATGTAGCATTTATAACAAATACTTGTTCATATGTTTTATTTTTATCACTTATTTTAATAGTTGTATTTAGTGATGTTAGATGGTCGTAGTTATCAGTTAAGACTTTATTACCATCATAGATTACAGAAGAAATAGAAACGTTATCTTCAAGAGCATATCTTTGTAATTGATAAGATACGATTTGAGTATTTTCATCTTTAAGAGAAGAACAATCGATATTGAGACTATATGATCTTTTACTATCACTTAGTTCTACTTCATTATTTAAAATACTTAAAGATGATAAAGGCATTCTTGATACTTCATATTGTTTTTGATATAGATTATAGTTTTTAATAAAGACAATTAATAAGACAATAATTAGTAATGATATTAAAATAATAAAGAGTTTTTTTTCGATTTTCATACCATCACCCACTTAAGTCTCTTTCTATAATAAATATACTACATTTTATAATTTAATTAAATATATAGACAATGATTTGACAAAGAAAAAAGTATTCTTTTTTTAGAATACTTTATTTATAAAATGGTGACCTGTACGGGATTCGGACCCGTGTATGTAACCTTGAGAGGGTTATGTGTTAAACCGCTTCACCAACAGGCCTTCAACATAGTTAATTCTAACATACGAATTAGATTTTGACAATTAAAAATACTTCCTAAGGAAGTATTTAAATATTAACCATTAACAACACCATGGGATACACCATATAATTCAGTTACAGTATCAAGAGCTCCACTACTCATTGTTCCAATATAACCATAGACCATCTTACCATTTTTAATAATAACGGTCATTGGGGTTAAACCCATGAAGTCATAGAATTTACCTGGTTTACCATCTTGTTCATAATCAAGATCTAATTTCTTAATGAAGTTTTTATAAGCATCTGATTCCATATCAACTTCTTCTAGGTTTAGATAATAAACTTTATAATTATATTTAATCATTTCAAAATTAAGAGTCTTAGAGTATTTGACTGTGGCACTACATGAATCAGTTCCAATAAGTAATAATTTTGGCGTACTATCATTAAAAAGATAATCAATACCTTCAATATTAACTTTATTATATAATGAACTATCTAGTTTTTCTGGTTCTGGTTCATGATTAACAAATAAAGTAATACCTACAATAATTAAACATGTAATGATAATTAAATAGATAACAAAGTTGTTTTTTAAGTGAGTAAGAACTTTATTCATGTTTATGACCTCTAATCAAATTAGTTATAGCTTTAATAGCAACATTTATTTCTTTATCAACATCAAAATCAGTATCATTAGAAATTCCTCTATTTTCTAGTTCTTGATTCCAAACAACTAATAAAACAGCAGCAGCTTTTAATCTTAAAACACTTGATACAACATATAAAGCAGCTGTTTCCATTTCACTACATAGAGCACCAGCTTTTATCCAAGCATTCCATTTATCTTGTAATTCATAACCGACTGGCATTCTTTCAGGATCATGTTGACCATAGAATGAATCTTTACATTGAACGATACCAACATGATTAAGATAACCTAGTTCATCAGCAGCTTCTTTTAAAGCATTAGTTAATTCTAAGTTAGCAACAGCAGGAAATTCAACAGGTACATATTCTTTACTAGTTCCTTCTTGTCTAATAGCTGCCTCAGCAATAACGATATCACCAGCATTAACATCAAGTTGCATACCACCACTAGTACCAACACGTATTAAGTTTTCAATACCAATTTGAGCTAATTCTTCAACACAAATAGCAGTTGATGGTCCACCCATACCAGTTGAAATAACTAATACTTTTTCGCCATCAATTTCACCTAGATAACTAGTATATTCACGATTAACTCCTATTTTATAAGCATTATTTAATTTAGTAGCAATCTTTTCAACACGACCAGGATCACCAGGTAAGATAGCATATTTAGCACCTTTTAGATCTGATGTAGAAAGACCAATATGATACATTTTTTCAGTTTGTTCCATAATAAAACCTCCTAAAGTTTAAAACTTTCTGGTAGTAATTCAGCAATAGTATATGAATAAAGTTTATCTTCATTATCATCATAAGTATAGATTTTAAAATCAGGTTTAGTATATTCACTTAAGAATTGACGACAATAACCACATGGTAAAGTCTTATTAAATTTTTCTTCATCTAACTTCTTACCAACAACAGCTAGAGCAGTAAATTCTTTGTGACCATCAGTTAAAGCTTTTGCAAAAGTAGCTCGTTCAGCACAAATGGATTCAATACCATGATTTTCAATATTAAAACCAGTATAAATGGAACCATCTTGACATAATAAAGCCACACCAACAGTAAAGTTAGAATACTTACAACAAAAGTTTTGTTTAGCTATTTCTTTAGCTTTACTAATTAATTCTAAAAGTAAATCATTATTCATAGGATCACCTATAAATATATTACCATAAATAAAAGGAAAAGACTATGCTTTCCCTTAGTTAATTTCAAAGATATAACTTGAACTTGTTTGTGATTTTAATTTAGGTAAGTTAATAACTTCACGTGAATTTAAGAAATTATTATAATATGCTAATAAATCTTTTTCAGTATTAGCTTCTGGTAAATTGATACTATCATATAATGATGATATTTGGAATAATTTATATTCTTCTGGTAATTTAATTTCATTTTCACCATAGTCTTGGTAAGTAAAGATATCTAATTGAACAGGTTCAGGATTTTCTTTAGTAGGATTAGTAATAATTGAATCTTTATCATATATATCAGTTAGTTTTAAACCATGTTTATTAAATGCTACAAGATATTCATTACCATAATAGATATCCCAGAATAATTTAGATAAATCTTTTAAATGATTTCTTAATTTAGAATAAGTTTTAAAGACAACTAGTGGTGAATAATAATCTTTAACAGAGATAAAATCATCTATATAGCTTAAAAACTCTTTATATTCTTTATTATCTAAGGCTAAGGCTGATGCAAATTTTAATTCATTAATATATTGTTCATTATTAAATACTTTAATTAAATACTTATTATTACGATCTAAGAATAATTTTTCAAGACGAGTTTCCTCAGTATCATGAAGATATTCTTCTAAAGGTATTTGACGAGCGTTATCATAATATACATCGTGAACTTCTTTAACGACTTTAATTAATTCACTTAAATCATAAAGGTTAAGAAAACTAATACTTCTACTTAAAATCTCTAAAAATAATGGAATATTAAGATCACGTACTTTAAAATAAGCAATATTATTTATTAAAGAGACTATTAATTCTTCTGGTATATTTAATTTTTTTAAGAATTCATAGATAGTAAGAATATTTTTCTTATCATAACCTATTTGTTCTCGATTATATGAATTGTAATTAAAATGCTTTAGAAATTCATTGATTTCTAAAATACTTTTCATACAACAAAACCCCTCTTCTTGTCATAAATTTTACACTTTAGAGGGGATTAAGTCAAATTTTGCCTTAGTTTTCGTATATACTTGTTAGACCAAAATAGTCTTCAACAGTAAGCCAATTACCATTATTATATAGTTTTTCAGCTAATTCTTTACCGACATAACGATAATGCCATGGTTCATATATATAACCTGTTTCATTAGTTTTACCATTAGGATACCTTAAGATAAAGCCATATTTATAGGCATTAGCGAATAACCATTTACCATCAGCACGTTCTTCTAGTCTTGTATCGATCCAATTTAAATCCATGGCGGTACCAGTTTGATGTTCAGAGTGGCCAGGGCGAGCGGAATAGGTATCAGCTTCAGCAATACCTTCTTCACGGACGTGACGATTATAGATATTAGATTGTTTTTCATAAGAACGGAAGCCACTTTGAATATTAACATTAATATTTTCTAGTTTAGCAGCAGAAACCATTTTATTAAAGGCATCTTGAGTCTCTTTTTCTAAACCAGAGCCATAGTTATTAGGGACTGAATATGTTTTATTAGCAATAATAAAGCCTTCAACGTAAGTAATTCCATTTAATGTAATACCTTCATAACCTTTAGAAGTAGTAAATGTTTGATAATTACCTTCAGTTAATTTACTTAAATCAAGATTAATACCATCCATATAGACTTTTAAAATAAAATCTTCTTCAGCTTTATTGCCACTAGAATCAGTAGCTGTATATTTTAGTTTATAAGTTCCTGAAATACCAAAATCATAGTCTCCTTCAATAGAAACAGTTAAAATTTCATTAGAATTATCAGTTGCAGTAACATCTTTTAATAAATCAACTTCATTGCCTACTTTGGTTCTAAACATATTAGTTACATAAGTTATCTTTGGTTTTTCAGTGTCGACATTTTGACTTATATTTAGATTGTTTTCTGGAGTTTGATCTTCTTTATTAAATAGATTTTGATGAGTAAAAGCCAAACAAAGAAGAAGACCAATAATCAATAAAGCAAGAATAGTAAAAAATATTTTACCTATTTTAGATAGTCTTTTCTTCTTTCTTTTAGCCATCTTAATCACACTTTCTAATCTCATTAAATATATCACTTTTAAGACGAGTTTTCAATTTATCTAACAAGATATTTTTGGTATAATGGACTTGGTGATAATGATGGATGAACTTAAAATTAAAGGGGTTTATAAACATTTTAAAGGTGATTATTATTTAGTAGAAGATATAGCTTTAAGTAGTGAGGATGGAGTTACTAAATATGTTATATATCGTAAGTTATATGAAGATGGTGGCTTATATATTAGAGAATTAAGTGATTTTTTAGAAGATGTTAACAAAGATAAATACCCTAATGTTAAACAAAAGAAAAAATTTGAATATCAAGAAATATCTAGTAAAAGAAAAAGTTTTACAAAATAAAAGGAGAAATAGTTGGTTATTTCTTCTTTTTAAGTTATTTTATACGGTTTTTAGTTAGTTCATAAACTTTTACATTAGCACGACAAACATTTTCTTCAGTTAAACTATCAAGTAAGTAACTTGGGTTTTCGTTATGACAATTACTTAAAGTCTTTTCAAATGCACTAAGCAATTCTTTATTAACGCCTATTTTAGTTAAATAAGTCATATATTCATAGAATTCTTCAACACTCATACTACTTACTCTTCCACCATATAAGTAATTTAAAATAATCATTATATAACAATATAAGTCAGTATCTTCAGATGGAACTATATACCCGGCTCCATTAGATTCAGGATTAGGTTTATATTTATTTTCATCAACAGCTAATAATTTAGATGGGCCTAAGAAACGTGATGGGAAGACAGTATTAGTACCAATCTTACAACTATCTAAGTCGATTGATTGTAAAGAACGATTATTAGGGTTAACAATAAAGTTAGAATCATGTAAGTCATTAATATAGAAATCTTTTAATGGTGTATATTGTCTAATATTTTTTAATTGTTCTAAGATTTCACCAATCTTTTTTAAATAATAGATTTGTTCTTTAATACTTACTTGACGATCTTGTAAGATAGTAGATAAGTTAATACCTTCAACATAAGGAATAGTAAAGCCTTGAATTTGGCCATTAACAGATAATAAGGCATCAGGAATATGGAAAGTGTTGGGTAAATAACCGCGGTTAACGTCTAACATCTCTAAAGTATATAGCTTATTAGCAAATCTTTCACCATCTAAGGTATATAAACTTTTAATTACTTTACGATCACCACGATATGTAAAATCATACATTTTGGCTTCCGTGTTAAAAATCTCTCTTGGTAAAACAAGAGGTTCTAATTTACTATAAGCTTTTTTAGATATAGTAATAACTTTCATAACCATATTCCCCTTTAGTGAGATAAGTATAGCTTATCAAGGGGTTTTTAGCAAATTTTCCCTATATTTTTGGAGGAAAAATTAAAAAGATATGTCTTAAATAAAACATATCTTAGATTAAGTTAATAATTATTTTTTAGTTCTTTTAAATAGGTCTTATATTCTAAGAATTCTTTCTCTTCATTAATAGATAAAATATATAATACTTTACCATATAAAGTATTAAGATACTTAGTTGGTTCTTCTTGATAACCTATTTTATTTAAATGATTTAATAAACCATATTTTTTGATGTAATAAATTTCTTGTCTTACTTTATCACGGTATTTAGCTGATACTCTAACCTTCTTATTAACAACTAAGCCAGTTACTTTTTGACATTGATGATTGTAAATAACTTTAATTTTTTTATTATTTATTTTTAGATTTAATTTATATAACATTTTACGAACTTTACTTATAACTTCGTGAGGATTAAAATCACCAGAGAAAGTCATATCATCAGAATATCTAGTATAAGCAATATTATTTTGTTCACACCATGAACCTAATTCTTCATCAAAGTCTTTCATAACTAAATTAGAAATATAAGCGGATGTTGGAGCACCTTGTGGTAGACGTGATTCATAAGTACAAAGATATGTTAATAGTTGACCGATGGGTTTTGGAAAATAAACTTCGGGAAAACAAGATTGATAGACATCATAAAAACTAATATTTTCAAAGAAATCAATGATATCTAATTTTAGAATTACTTTTTGATTAATATGAGGTAAAGCATTATCTTTTAAAGAAATATTTTGATGATAAGCTTTAGCATATTTTGATATTTGTTTATTATTTAAGATATTATGTAAGATATTTTTTTGCATGTGTTTTAATGTTGGTTTAGGACTATAAATAGTTCTATAAGATCCATTATATTTTTTTATTTTAAATATTTGATAATTACTTTCTACTCGATTACTAATAGCATAAATAGTTTGGAGTTTAGCATTATCAGACATATTATAATTTAAAAGAGAAAGAGATAACAAAAACTTATTACACTCTTCTTTAGTTAGAATATTAAGCATTGTTACCTCCTTTAGCAGTACTTAGGATATTGTAATATGGAAATGAACATAAGCGTTAGCGGTCTACATGTAATGTAGTATAGTTCTTTGGAATATTACAATTAATGAAGATATTAACTTAGAACTTTAGCGACTCGCTAAAGAATGATTTTTAATTATTAAAAACCAACCACTACTGCTGTTTGTATTATAGCACTAACTTTTAATTTTTATACAAAAAAAGAAATAATCATTTTTTATTTCTTTTTAAAATACGAGTGGTATTAATAATAGTTATTAAAGTAACACCGGTATCAGCAAAGACAGCATGCCACATAAATGAAATACCTAAAGCAGCTAAGATTAAGACAATAACTTTAGTAAGTAAAGCAAAGATTAAATTTTCTTTGATAATACGATGAGTTTTTTTAGATATTTGGTGAGCTGTAATAAGTTTACTAATATCATCATTGATTAAGACAATATCAGAAGCTTCAATAGCAGCAGCACTACCAATATTACCCATTCCTATACCAATATCACTTAAAGCTAGAGATGGAGCATCATTAATACCATCACCGATAAAAGCTACTTTACCCTCTTTATTTTCTTTAATTAATTTTTCTAATAATTTATATTTATTTTCGGGTAATAATTCATACTCTACTTCATTAATACCTAAAGAAGAAGCAATACTTAAAGCAGTATCTTTATTATCACCAGTATACATATATGGTGTAATATTCATTTTATTTAAATAACTAATTGTTTCTTTAGCTTCTTTTTTGATAGTATCAGTTAATTCTAATTTAGCAATGATATCTTGATCAACTTTTAAATAGATGGAATTATCTTTAGTAGCAGCTTTAATAAATGAGGAACTACCAATACTTACTTTGTGTTTATTTATTTCATAAGTTAAACCTTTACCAGCTATTTCTTTAAAGTTTTTTATTTCTTTATTATGAGGGTTAACATTAAAGTTATGTAGGATTGAGTTTGCTAATGGATGAGTTGATAGAGATTCACCATTAACATAGTAATTAATTATTTCCTCTTTAGAATAAGTATCATCTAAAATAATTAAGTTATAACTATCGAATTTACCAGTAGTTAAAGTACCAGTTTTATCAAAAACTATTTTACTTATATTTTTAAAACTGTCTAAGTAATCACTACCTTTAATTAAGATACCTTCATGAGAAGCGGCACCTAAACCTGTAAAATAACTTAGTGGAACAGAAATAGCAATAGCACATGGACAAGAGATAACTAAGAAACTTAAGGCACGATAGATAGCATCACTTTTAGATATATCAAAAAAGATTGGAAATGTAATAGCTACCAATAGTGCTAGGACAATAACAATTGGGGTATAGATTTTGGCAGCTTTAGCAACAAAGTTTTCCGTATGAGCTTTACGATTAGTAGCATTTTCAACTAAATCTAAAATACGTGAGACAGTACTATCTTCATAAAGATTAGTTACTTTTAAAGTTATGACATCGCCAATATTAATTGTTCCTGATAAAACATTACTACCTTTTGATACTTCAAGAGGTTTCGCTTCACCAGTTAAAGCAATAGTATTTAAGGATGTACTACCTTCAATAACGATACCATCTAAAGGAATTTTTTCACCTTTTTTAACAATAATAGTATCCCCTACTTTGACGGTTGATGGGTCGACTTTAGTTATTTCATCTTTGACTTTTAGATTAGCATATTCAGGTTTAATATCCATTAAGTTAGCTATCTCTTTACGTGATTTATTAACAGCTAGATGTTCTAAGATTTCACCTATATCATATAAAATAACAACCATTAAACCTTCTAAAATATTATGGGTAAAATAAGCTCCGATACAAGAAATAGTAATAAGTAAGTTTTCATCAATTGTAAATGATTTAAATAAGAGTTTTAGAGCTTTAATGAATATTTCGGATAAGAAGATAACATAAGCAACGATATAAAGAATATTACCTAATATTGATTCATGATTAATATAAGCGATTAGAGTTACTAGTAAGCCAATAACTAACTTAATAACATCAAAGATAACTTCATCATTTACTTCTTCATCTAGTTCAAGTAGAGTTACATCTGGTTCAACTTCTTGAATTTTAGAAATAACATATTTTTTTAGGTCTTTTTCTTCAGAAGAGAAAGTCAAAGTAAGTTTAGAATAATTAACACAGACATTTTGAAGTTTAGGTATTTTACTTAAATGTTCTTCTATTTTATTAGCACAATTAGCACAATCTAAATTATGTAAATGATATTTATATTTCGTC
This sequence comes from uncultured Bacilli bacterium, assembly GCA_947585595.1. Taxonomy (GTDB): domain Bacteria; phylum Bacillota_I; class Bacilli_A; order RF39; family UBA660; genus Coprovivens. Next base: position 3,685 of record CANPXB010000033.1, on the reverse strand, counting down.
AATGTGATCAACTCCCATCATAAAGATTTTTTCAACATGATCATCAGCTAATGAATAATAAATGGTCTGCCCTTCTTTACGATATTTAACTAATTTAGATTGCTTTAGAATACGTAGTTGATGAGAGACAGCTGATTGACTAACATTAATTTTTTCCGAAATATCATTAACACATAACTCATTATTTAATAAAACATTAATTATTTTAATTCGCGTAGAATCACCAAAAATTTTAAATAGTTCAGATAAATCAATTACTTTATCTTCATCTAGTAATTGCATATAAGCATCTCCTTTATATGAATATATGTTCATATACTAATATTATATTATTAAAGATAAGATGTCAATACTAAGATATGATATAATGTTAATGAAATGAGATGATTTTAATGCTTTATCCAGAAAAATCAATATTTGGGGAATTAAAAAGTAATCAGCAATATGAGTATTTAATAGATGCACCCATATTTAATGATGATATAGATATAAAAGATGTCGCAGCTTTAGAAAGTTTTTTTCAAAGTAAAGGTTATATTCTGGAAAAGCATATTACCCTATTACTAAATTATGTAACCTATCATACTAGATATTTTCTAGCTAATGGTTTTGATAATCCGTTAACTTCTGCTTATCGTTTTCAATGTTGTCGAGCAGCCAATATTAATAGTGAATTTTTAGAAAAAATAGGAATGGAAGTTAAACAATTTAATATTGGGGATATGATGGGTACTAACCCTATTCATGAATTATGTGAAGTATGGATACCTACAATGGTAGATGGTAAATTAACCCAAAAAAGATATATCTTAGATCCGACTTTCAGACAATTTTGTATTAAAGAAGAAAATAGATTTGAAAGATATAATGAAAGTCCAAGATATAGTGTCAGAAAATCAACTCCTCATCCGGCTTATTTCCTAAATTTATCAGAACAAGGAATAAGGTTAGCTAAAGACATAATTAGATATGGTTATTTTGAAGCAACACCAGAAAATATTAAGTTGTATTTTGATAGTTTTTATTATTATTTAAAAGATAAAGAAAGTTATGAAGATCAAAGTAAAGTTGGTAAAGAATATATATCACCTATTAGTAGTCAAGAATATGATAGTAAATTAGAAAAATGTGAAGACAAGACACATCAAATGAAATCTGGTTTAAAAATAATAACACCTTTAGAACATATAACTTTAGAAAGAAATAAATTAAAATATAAAATAAAACATATGTTAACTGGTAAAGATGAATACCAAGGTAGTTTAGATTTAGATAGTGATTCAGGAATTAAATTATAAAAAGATTCTATAATAGTTAGAATCTTTTATGAAGATAAAATCCAAGTAATAATTTGTTCTTTAATATGATAATATTCTTCTTTAGTAAATGGCATATTAGCAATACAGTATTTTTGATTAGCAATATGGGAACAGAACATACACTCATATAAATTAAAGCAATCTTGAATAAAGAATGAATTACTTATTTTATTAGACCATATAACATTATAGGAATTACTACAATCTTTGGAATCGTCTGTACGAATACAAAAACTTGAGGTACCTGTTCTTTGGCAAGCTAAGATATATTCAGAGTCACCACAAGAATCACAATAAATAATATTTTTAGAATTAGAACAATCAGTTGAACGATAGACATTTTCACAACCATAAATAGTATCACTTTCAGAAACATTAAGAGAATCAACTACTCTTTCCGTTGTCGTATAGTTAATGGACTGCCAAATACTTATTAATTCTTCTAAAGAATGAATATCTTTTTTAGGTAGTAACCATCCTTCTTGACTATTTCTTTTTTCCATATTAGTTAAAGTAATAAATTGATGATTATTAATGGAATCAGCCCATGTTTCTTCATTCGTTGTTGAGTCATAGACTTTCTTAGGTAATTTGATATCAAAAGCAAACTTTTCTAAGATTTCATCTAAAGTATACTGGTTATCTTTATTAAAAACATTATTAAATATTTTATTAATTACTTGTAAAGTTTCTTTATTATTCATTTATTTCACCTCTATTCTACTTGATGAATTAGTTTTTAGAATATTATTTAAATCGACATTATTTATATTAAAGTTAAATTTGGGACTTGATTTTATTTCTTGATTTATAGTTTGATTCTCTGGAATATGACTTTTGATTCGGGGAATACTTGTAAAATCTAAAGTACGAGCTTTAAAGACTGGTAATAATAAACCATTTTCATCTATTCTAATAAGGCATTCACGATTATTTAATTCAGATAATAGTTTTATTTTAGTTTCTTTAGTATCTTCTAAAGGAATCTTAATATTTAGATTATCAACTAGTAATGTGGCATCTAATTTAGAAACTCTAAATAAATAATAATTAATAACATTGGCGAATATTGAATCTTTTAAACTTTGTGATATTTGGTTAAAGTATTGACTAGCTAAAATTAAAGATAAATTATATTTACGAGATTCGGATAAGAAACGACTTAGAATAGGATTTTCAACTACAGCTACTTCATCAATGATAAAGATAATATGTTTATTAAAGGAATGAGCTTCAACTAAAGTTAGGAGTTGTTCCATAATAAGACCGGATATAGTTTTAGTTACTTTATCACCTAGTTTAGTACGATCTAGAGAAAATATAGTTAGAAAGTTATCATTAATAGTTTCTTTTAAATTATTTTTTATATTAGTTTCATTAAAGACTGGAATCATTTCCATTTCATCAATAAGTGCAATGATAGGAGAAATGGCTTCACTATATGATTTAGTTCTTAAGTCATTAAAATCCGTTAGAAAGAAATCAATAACACTTGAGGGAAGAATAGATTCAACTTGTTTTAATAAATTATGACGATATTCAACATCTAATATTACCTGACGTAAGGTGTTAAAATTAAATTCTTTAGTGGATATTAATAAATAAATGGCATGCCTTAATACTCTTTCTAATTTAGAATTATATTGATCAGCAATTAAACTCTTAAATAAATCTAATAAGTTTTCAGTAGTACTTATGATATCGTTAGATGATGAAGCAAATAAATTAATACTATCACTATAGGTTTTAAAATCAATTACTTTACCTAATCCACCAATATCATTTTCTAAAGAAGCATGTGGATCAATTAAAACTACTTTATAATTATCTTTAAAAGATGGTTTGTTTAAATTAGCAATAAATGAGGCAATAAATTTAGATTTACCTGAACCAGATGATCCTAAAATAAGAGAATGTTTAGCAAAGGAATAATTATTTTGTGGTAAATAGAAATCACCTTCTAAGTAAGGAAAAGTATCAACTTTTAAGACCGAATTAGTCTTTTCACTATTAAGTAGATGTAATACTTTGTTAATATCTAAGTACTTAGGAACACTTTTATAAGTAAATCTTTTATTAGTAGCAAAATTAATACTTAATAAGTTAGCTGGTATTGATAATAACATTTTAGTTTTAAAGACTATATCATTAGTTTGAATATATAAATGAGTCTTAGATAAGATTTTATCTGTACCTATTTTACAAAAAGATATTTTTACTTCTTTAATAAGACCAATATTTCTAATTTCACAATAATTATAGACATCTAATAAACTACTACCGATATTAAAATACATTGGTAATGATAAGTAATAAGTGAATTTAGTTAATGGTGGACATTCAGATAGAATAAATGAATCTAAATT
>CANPXB010000032.1 GCA_947585595.1 uncultured Bacilli bacterium | reverse complement strand
TTTCTTTAATAGTAGCTGCTAGTTCTTCTTCTTTTTTAGTTAGGGTATCAATTTCTTCACCCATTTTAGCTACTTTATCTTTAACTTTATTAGCTTCGTCAACTTTTTTATCACGCATTAAGCTACCGATTTCAGCACTTAATTTGTTTTTTTCAGCACGAGCTTCATCCATTTTTTGTTTAGTATTACGATACTCAACATCTAAATCATAAATTTCATCAACTAAAGGTAATTTAGCATCTTGAAATTTCTTTTTAATATTTTCTTTGACTAAATCTTTATTTTCTCTTATTAAATTAATATCTATCATATTTATCTCCTCCTAATATTGTTTTCCAAAATAGATTTTAGTTTTAGCTTCTTTACCACAGCAAATGCATTTGCCATCTGGTTCGTGGTTTTCAAAAGGTATGCAACGCGACTTAAGTCCTAAATCATCTTTGATTTTATTTTCACAAGCAACATCACCACACCAATTGACATAAGCAAAGCCACCTTGTTTTTTACTCATTTCAGTTAATTCTTCATAAGTATTTAAATTGTAAATCATACTATCTCTTCTTTTTAAAGCACGATTATATAAATTTTCTTGAATATCATCTAGTAATCTTTTGACTTCATCTAGGATATTTTCTTTTTGAACTTTAATTTTTTCTAAAGTATCACGTCTCACAATTGTTACTTCATTATTTTCTAAATCACGAGGACCAATTTCGATACGTAATGGATAACCTTTAACTTCGGCATTAGCAAATTTAAATCCTGGTGATTTATCACTATCATCAACAAGGTACGAGATATCCGACTCTTCAAGTTTTAATTTTAATTCATTTAGTAAGTTAGTAACTTCAATTGTTTCTTTAATAGGAATTAAATCAACTTTAATTGGAGCTATTTTTGGTGGTAGGACTAATCCAGCATCATCACTATGAGTCATGATAAGACCACCAATCATTCTCGTTGTACAACCCCATGATGTTTGATATGGAGTTTCTAGTTTATTATCTTTATTTAAAAATTTAATATCAAAAGCTTTAGCAAAACCTTGACCAAAGTAATGACTTGTACCATTTTGTAAAGCTACACCATCATACATCATGGCTTCAATAGTATATGTTTCTTCAGCACCAGCAAATTTTTCTTTATCAGTTTTCTTACCAACTATAACTGGCATGGCTAAGTAGTTTCTTTGAAAGTCTTCATAAACTTTTAACATAGTTAGGGTTTCTTTTAAAGCTTCTTCTTTAGTTGCATGCATGGTATGACCTTCTTGCCATAGTATTTCACGACTTCTTAAGAATGGTCTTGTGGTACGTTCCCATCTAACAATTGTACACCATTGATTATATAAAAGTGGTAAGTCACGATATGACTTAATTATCTTTTTAAAGTGATCACAGAATAGGGTTTCACTAGTGGGTCTTACACACATACGCTCTTCTAGTTTTTCCTCTCCACCATGTGTTACCCAAGCAACTTCTGGAGCGAAACCAGCAACATGATCTTTCTCGACTTGTAATAAACTTTCTGGGATAAACATTGGCATTTGAACATTTTGATGACCTAACTTTTTAAACTCTTTATCTAGAATATCAACCATATTCTCCCATATAGCATAACCATATGGACGAATAATCATACTACCTTTAACGCTTGAATAATCAACTAAATCAGCTACACGAATAACATCGGTATACCATTTAGCGAAGTCTTCATCTCTTTTAGTTATTTGTTCATTATTCATAAGAACCTCCTATAAAAATAAAAAGGATGGTACTTAAGGAGTGCAAAGCACGGTACCATCCTTTATTTAACTTAATATTATAACGGCATTGCCGGCAGGGATTAGCTGCTCTAGAAAGGAGATTCATTTATTATTTTTAATCTGTTTGCACCAACCACAGACTCTCTTAATAAAAATTAATAAATTACTTGTCTTTCTTTAAAACGATTTATGCATCTATTTTATAATCTTTTAATCATTATGTCAATTAGATATCCATCCTACTTACGGCAATAATAGCTAGTAAGATGATAATAATAGTAATAAATAAGACGCCCGCAACAATAATCATTAAAATTGTTCCACCAGTACTAGTTTCAACATTATCAACTTCAGCATAGTTTTCAATGAATGGAGCGATACGATTATAGTAAGCTTGGTTATTATCTTCATAAGTTTCTAAATCACTATCATCTTCTTTAATTGTTTCTTTCTTTTTATTAACTAATTCTTCAATCATGGCAATATTATTTTTAATATTATCATAATAACGATTATATTCTTTATAATCTAAGTGTTCAGTAATTACTTGGTTAATAATTGGAATTAAAGTATCTTTATTATCGGTTATTAAGTTAAGTAATTCTTTAATTTCATCATAGTAATTATCAATTAAGTAAGATAGTAATTCTTTTTTATCAACAACGAAGAAGTTGAAGATAGTTTCATTTTCTTTGATTGAATCAATACTTGTAATGTATTTATTATATGATGGAGATAATTCATAAGTATACTTTAAAGATGATTTATCAATAATAATACCACTATTACTTAGGTTATTATTTAAACTATTTATTAGAATTTCAAAGACTTTCATATTTAAGTATTCTTTTTTTAGTTTAGCAATATTCTTTTTTGTAATATCTGGTAAGGAACTAAATAGTTTAAAGATATAGTCAAGACTCTTTTCATAGTCTTCAAGACTTTTAGCGTTTTTTAAACCACGTTTTATATTTTTATCATGATAAGCTTCTAGTTCAGTTTTTAAATTAAAATTAGGTGATTCTTCTTTGATAAATCTTAAGGTTTCTTCAAATGTTAGATATCTTTCATTTTTATTAGCAAAAGAGATATTTAATATACCTTGAGGATCCATATGAGAATCAAAAACACGATATGTTTTAGCATAGTTTACTTTAAGTAAGTAAGCAATATCGCTCATAATTAATTCATAGTCATTAATACTATTATTATCTTTTTGATAACCAATATAGTTTTTATTAACAACAACTTGTTTTAAATAGGGATTTACTTCTTTATCTACTTTAAGATGAGCTTGTTCTAGGACTTTAACTCCTTCTTCATAAGATAGTAAATAACAGTTATTACCTTTTTTTAATTTATCGATACTTGATAAGTAATATTCTTTTAAAGTAGCTAGATGATTATCATGATTTATTTTTCGGACTTCATTAGAAAACTTATTATCAATAAGTTGTTTTATTTCATCAATAGATTTATTAGTAGATAAAAGTTTTAAAGCTAGTGTATTTATTTTGTCTTCAGAGTATACTTTACCTAATTCTTCTAAAGAAGATAAACGCTCTTTAATATGAGCAATAATTGCTAATCTTTTTTCTTCCATCCTAATACCTCTATTCTACTTTGATAATTATATCATAAATATTTTATTTATTAAACAAAGAAAAAATAATGTAGCAAAAGACATTATTTTTAGTTATTTAATTCAGCTAATTTAGTTTCTAAGTCTTTAACTTTTTGTTTGACTTTGGTTGTTTCGGCTTCTTCTAAAGTATACCAACCAAAGTTCCAAGCTAATTCATAAGTTTCAGCTTGAATATCTTTAACCGTATCAAAGAAGTCTAAGATTTCATTATGTAAGGAATCATTACTAGCTTCAGTTAAAGCTGTGGCAGTATTAGTAGTAATAGCTTTTTCAGATGATAGGAAATCAACGACTAAATCACGGTCATTCATTTCTTTTATTTGGTCGACTTCAACTTGTTCACATGCTACTTTATTTGACATTACATAGCCTCCTTAAGAATATCAATAATTTTTATACATATCTTTTCATGTTTTTTAGATACTTCATTAAAATATTTACTAATAGTTTCATCTTCAACTAAATGACTATAAGTTAGAGCTTTTTTACATAAAGTGAAATGCCAATTAAATTGATCTTCAAGATAAGATAAGTCTTTAGTTGAAATCATTTCTGGAACTTTTTTCATAATCTTTTCCTTTCTAATTTTATTATGTCTAGAATAAGATTTTTTTATGCATTTTGTTGATATAAAGATTAAAAAGTTTTATGCTTAAGATAGAATTAGGTGATGTTATGAGTGATTTTCATAAAACGACACGGGAAAAAGAAGCTGAAGATAAAGGGAATTTTACAATATTAGAGAAACATGAACAGTTTTATACAGTTAAAAATAAGCAAACTGGGGATATTTATACAGTTAATAAAGAAGAAATTATTAAACCATTAACTGCTAAAGAGATATGGCAGATGGTACCAGGAATTATATTTGTTATTTGGTTTATTGGTTCACTTGGAGCAATGTGTTACCTAGGTAATATTGATAGTATTTATTTAGGAATATGTATTGGACAATACTTTTTAGTTTTTGGTTTAGTAGCAGTATTTAATAAAGTATGGCCAGGTTTAATATTTGCGCTGGTTGGTTTAGTGGTTATTGTTGTAGCAGTTTTAATGCTTAATGAAGATTTAGCAATTAACTGGGATTTTGTCTTACCTATTCTACTACTTAGTGCATTTATGTTAGTTGGTTTAGGTTTGATGTTTGTTCCAACAATAATTAATATAATGAAGAAAAAGAGGACTTCATTAAAAATAAGTGGAAAAGTTATTAGATTAGATGAAGCAATAAGTGATGGCATAAAAGTATATGCACCTGTATATGAATATTATTTTAATGGCAAGAATTATCAAGTAGAAGCAGATATGTATTCTAATCTTGATGTACCTAATATTGGAGATGTAGTTGATATAAGAATAGATCCTAATAAACCAGATAAAATATATGTTGATAAAGGAAATAAATCAATGGTTATTATTTTATTTATAATGGGAATTATGTTTGTGTTTGTTAGTGGGATTAGTTTATATTTGTTTTTATTTAAAAATTAAAAGACAGTTATGATGACTGTCTTTTTTCATATTCTTCTAAAGCTTTAACTAAACCACGATAAGGAATAGTAGCACAACCTATACGATTTTGTTGTTTATATATTTCTTCATAACAACATGCTTCTTCAAGGAGATCTTCGTTATATTCTTTGCCTTCAACCATATTATTATAGTTTTTAATTATTTCTTTAGCTTCACTAATAGTTTTACCACGTAATAATTTAATCATTATAGAAGTAGCCGAAGTTGAAATAGCACAAGCTTCACCATTAAAAAATATATCTTTAATTATATCTTTATCAAATAGAACATATAAATCAATATTATCTATACAAGTTTCACTATTAGTATTAACTTTAATATATTCTGGATCTTCAATAGTTTTTCTATTTAAAGGATTTAAATAATGTTCCATAATTATTTCTTTACGAAGATTTGGATCTAGCATGATATCACTTCCTATAACATTTCATTTAATATTTTATTTTTATCTTTTAATAAATTAACTAAGGTATCTAGTTCTTCTTTAGTATTATAAAAATAGATACTTACACGAACTGTATTTTTTACCCCTACTTCATTTTTAAGAATTTTAGCACAATGATTACCAGCTCTAACACAGATATTGTATTTATCTAAGTAAACAGCGACGTCTTGAGCAAATATGCCATCAACATTAAAAGCAACTATTCCACTATCACTTTCTTCATTAACAATTTTTATATGAGGTATTTCTTTTAACTCGTCAACTAAATATTTTCTTAGGGTTCTTTCATGTTCGGTTATTTTATTAAGACCAATTGATGATAAGTATTCTAAAGCGGCTCCTAAACCGATAGCACCGGCGATATTAGGTGTTCCAGCTTCTAACCTAGTAGGTAGTGGTTTTAAGTAAACATCATCGATAGTATCAAACGATTCATTCATTCCGCCACCAAGGTTTTTAGGTTCAATATCATCAAGTAGTTCATATTTACCATATAAAACACCGATACCAGTTGGGCCACATAATTTATGACCAGAGAAAGCTAAAAAATCACAATCTAAATCTTGAACATCAGTTTTAATGTGAGGTACACTTTGAGCACCATCAACGACAACAAAGATATTATGTTCATGAGCAAACTTACAAATTTCTTTAATTGGTCTTAAATCACCAATAACATTAGTTATCATAGCTAGACTTATGACTTTAGTATGAGATGTAATAACTTTTTTTAAATTATTTAAAGTTACATAGTGGTTTTCATCTAGAGGGCTGAATTTAACTTTAGCTCCAGATGATTTAGCTAATCTAAACCAAGGTAAAACATTTGAAGCATGTTCAGCTTCAGTAATGATTATTTCATCATTAGTTTCAATATTATCTTTAAAGAAGCCATCAACGACTAAGTTAAGAGAATCAGTTGTACCACTGGTAAATATAATTTCTTGTCTAGTTTTAGCATTAATAAATTCTTTGACTATGTCACGAGCATTTTCATATTCATTATCGACTTTTAAAGAGATATTATAATCACCACGATGAGCATTAGCAGTATATTTAGTATAATAGTCAGTTATTTTATCAATAACTATTTGGGGTTTCCAAGTAGTAGCGCCATTATCTAAATAGATATAACCAGTATTCATCATTGGGAAATCTTCACGATTCATTTATTATTCACCTCCTATAAACTCTTTTATTTGATTATTTAATTCTTTATTTTTTGCTAAGTTACTTAAAAGATAACCATTCTTGATTAACTTAGTAGCTGCTTCATCACTGATTCCTTTACTATTTAAATAAAATAGATAATCTTTAGGAATAGAACTAATCGTTGCGGCATGATTAACTTCTATTTCATTAGAAGCAACTAAAAGATTAGGAATACAGACACTTTCCTCATTATTTAAAACAAGAACTTTGATACTTTCAATTAAGTTATTTTCTTTGATTTTAGGTTTAGTATCAGCAGTACTTTCAATAACTGCACGTCCTTTATTTTCTGTAACAGCAGCAACTTTGATTTCGGTTTCGTTATTATCACCAGTTAAGTTACAATCAAATTTTAAATTACATTCATCATTAGCAATTAAGGAATAGTTAAAATTAACATAACTATCTTGATGTTGATTAATAATGATATGATTATTCATTAGATTATGAATGATAAAACGATTATATATTAAAGAACTATGAGGTAAAATATTAAGGGTCAAATGAAGGTTTTCTTCATCTTTAGTTTGAATTTCTTGTAATAATACTTTACCTTGACAATTGATTGTTAAATTAGATGTTTTAATATCTAAAATTAAAGCGTTATCTTTTATGTCTATATTATTTTCTTTATCTATTACTAGTTTATTCATTTTCTTGATTTCTTTCTATAGCATTTTCATCAAGAAATTCTTTAAAACCGTATTTTTCGATTTCATTAGCTAATGAGGCATCACCTGTTTTAATAATTTTTTTATCAGCTAAGATATGAATATAATCAGGTTTTAAGATTTCTAGTAATTTAGGATTATGAGTTATTAATAATATAGAACATTTAGTTTCTTCTTGATATTCTTTTAAGGAATTAGCAACAAGTTTTAAAGCATCAACATCTAAACCAGAATCGACTTCATCTAAGATTAAGAAACTAGGTTTTAGCATCCAGATATGAAGTAATTCATTTTTCTTTCTTTCGCCACCAGACATACCACTATTGATATCACGGTGTAAGAAGCTTTCAGGAATAGATAGTTTAGTACAGATTTCTTTAGCTTGTTTAGAAAATTTAAAGATGTCAATATGTTCACCAGTTTTTTCCGATAAAGCTAGACGAAGCATTTCAGCATTAGTAACACCTTCGATAGCTATTGGATTTTGGCTGATCATCATAATACCTAGACGACTGATATCAGTAGTTGTTAAGTCTTTTAAGTTATGATCATTATAAATTATTTCACCTTCAGTAATAGTATAATTTGGGTCTTTTAAAAGAGCACGACAGATCGTACTTTTACCAGCACCATTACTACCCATTAAAGCATGGGTTTCACCATCTTTAATTGATAAAGTAAAGTCTTTTAAGATTTCTTTATTATCAGCGAAAACAGTTAATTTATTAATCTTTAACATTTGACATCACCTTTAGTTATTTTAGCATTTTTTTATTATTTAGTCTACCTTAGAGGAAATTTAAAAAAGGAGCTTACTCCTTTGTAATATATGACCAATTTAATTTGGTTTGATCTTCATTTTGCATATATTTTTTAACTAATAATAAGTAGTTTAAATATAAGTGATCATCTTCAATATAGGCTTTGATAAAATCTAGTTCTTTAAATTCTTTTAGACCTTGGGGCGTTAAGCCTTGAACTTTAGTTGGATTTTTAACAAAAGATATTAATTCATCAATATCAAACTCAACAAAGTATAAAACTTCATCATCAGTACTTTGTAAATCATTTAAATTAAACACACTATCATAGATAAAAAGATGAGAAAATTCACGAATACGATAGTTATCATTAATATATTTATCGATTTTACGAACACCAAAAGATATTAGTTTATCAAATGGAACATCTAAAGAAGATTCTTCTTTTATTTCACGAATACCATCTTTAACTTGTTCACCTTTAAGTAAATGACCACCAACAGAAATATCTAGTTTATTTTGATGGGCGACATCATTATGTGAAGCATTTTTATATTGTAAATAAACTTTATTTTCTTTAGTATTAACAAATAAACAAGAAAAGACTTGGTGCCATAAGCCTTTTTCATGAACTTCTTTTTTCGAAGCACTACCAATTAAATGATAGTTTTCATCAAAAACATCAACATATTCCATTTTAATTACCTGTACTTTTCTTAATAAAATTCATAGCATCATCATACATATTATCAAATTCAGTTAAAATATTAATATTGTATTTATCAGCGAGATTAGAAACAATGATAAACATTTTAATAAGACGATCAGTAATAAATTTTTTATGTGTAGCAAAACCAGGACGGGATTTAGCAAAACGATAATGATAATCTTCTAAGAAAACTTCAGTTAATTGACCAAATAAAACAGTTAAACCTTCTAATTTATCATAGGTATAGTCTTGATAATCATCTAGGGATGAGAAATCTATTTTTTCTAAATATGATAAATATGATAATTGAAGTAAAACATCACTTATTTCATCAGCTAGATTATCGATTTCACGACCTTCTTCATTAATTGCTTCATTATTATTTAAAACATTATATAAATGACTTATTTGAATATTAAGTTCTAATAAAACAGTTAAACTATTCCAGTCTTTTTCTTCTAAGACTTTAAATTGTTCTTTTAAAGATACGGCTTTATTTAACTTAGTATCAATAAACTTTTTTATATTTTTCATTTAATCGCCCCTTTAAAGAAAAAAGTTAGTATAAACATTATACTACTTTTTACTTTATTATCAAATATTTTGAGTTAGTAAATGATGAATTAAAGACATTATCATCTTCTCTTTTTTTATCAATCGTAACTTTACATCCTAAAGCGAAAGTTAGATATGAAGCATCACCAGCTTTAATATCAGCATTTTTGATTAAGATACCATTATCTTCAATAATAACTTCCATCCCGTCAGTATTGATGTTTAAACGAACTAGTAATTTATTAAGACGAGTTTTAAGATCAGTATTTTGGTCTTTAAAACTAGCACATAGTTCGCGTTGCTCTTTAGAACAATGATTATATTTTTGACATTCAACAGTGCCATAATAACCTGGGCTTGGTTTCTTTAAAGTTTCAGCTAAAGCACAGGTATTAGTTTGGAAGTTATTTTGTTTATGGGTATAGTTTTCAAATAGATAGTTGTAAGCTTGTTCTGGCCATAAACTAATAGCTTTTAAGCATTCTGTTTTTTTAGTCTTTGTAACATCCCAAAAATCAATTTTATCAATAAAGTCTTTTCTTAAAGCAAGACCAGTTGTAACAGAGACATTAGTATATTGAGAAACAAAGTCTAAGATTTTTTTGATTTTTTCCGGATCTGAGTTTTCAGGAATAAATGGACGAAAATAATGAATAATTGGAATATTATTTTCATGTAATCTTTTAAAGTTACTTTCAATATCTTGATAATTAATATTTGGTTCATATTTTTTACCTAAGCCAGAATAACTTAAGTAAATAACAAAACGCATACCTTTAGTTTGTAAATCTTTAAGATAAGCAATAAAGTTATCAGGAATAAAACATTTAGTAATTAATATTAATGGATTAGAAACTTTTTTAGTAGCTAAACCATTAATTAGTTCTTTAACATAATTAATATTATTTTCATTTAAAAAGGGATCAGTATTAGGTAATAAACAAACAGGTATAGTTTTATTGTAGTATTTTGATTTAAATAATTTATCTAAAGATTCAGTTGGATTTATTAAAACTTTTGGTTTAGCTAAATTATCACCAGTGGCTTGTAAGAAGCAATATTTACAACCGTTAGTACAGCCAACGATTGAATTAACAGCTAGCCAGGTGTCATGCATTTGAATTATATCGTTTTTCATTTATTATCACCTTTTTAAATTCCTTAATAAATATATCATTTTATAAGTATAACTCAAAGAATAAATAAGTTATATAGTTATAACTTATAATTATATCAGATAATTATTCAATATGAGTTATAACATTAATAAATTCTTTTGATGAATTTGTTAATGTTGTTTCATTATAGACTATTGTAATTGATTCATGAGGAAGCTCTTCAACTAAATCAATTATTTGTAAACTAGGTTCAGTTTTAGCAACACTTTCTAGCATGTAACCAATACCCATGCCGGCTTTAACATAGTTTAACATCATTTCATGATTTTCTAATTCCATAATGGGATCAGTAGTTAAACCTTTACGGCTGAAACATTCTTCAATTTGTTTTCGTTGATCAGTTGTTTTAACAGGTAACAATAAAGGTTTAGCAGATAATTCTTCTAAATTGGAAACATTAGGATTTTCCATTTTTTCTTTATTGTATACAAAACAATATTTATCACGAGCTATCTCAATAGCTTTTAAATCTTTATTAGCTTTAATATAACTGGAACTACCAGGAATAATAAGTAGATCTAAAGTATGTTGATAGAATAAATCAAATAGAGCATCGTTTTCACGATTGGTCATTTTAATAACTATATTAGGGTGCTCTTGCATAAATTTTTTGACATAATCACTCAAGTAATAAATACTAATAAAAGTTGGAACACCAATAGATATTTTACCTTTCATTAATTCTTTACCTTCTTGTAATTCTTTTTCCCCAAGCATTAAAAAATTATAAGCTTTTTCAACGTAATTAAATAGAGCTTTAGCTTCTGGTGTTAAATCAATACCACGATTGGTACGATAAAATAATAAGGTATTAAGTTCATACTCAAGATTTTGAATATGTTTAGAAATAGCTGGTTGGGAAATATGAAGAGTTCTTGACGATTCAGAAAAGCTTTTAGTCTTTGCTACAACGTAAAAAACCCTGTACAAGTTAAGGTTTAGATTATTACATGGTAATGCCATAAATAAGCCCCCTTTGAATGGCTTTTATTATAAGCATTTTATTTTGTTTGTCAAGACTTGCTATAACTAAAAATAAAAACAACTATAATTTCTTGTTATAGTTGTTTATAAGTCTTTTTTATTTTAATTCTAACCATTTTTCTAGGTCTTCTTTAGTAGTCGTTCCATGAATTTCTTGGGAAACATAACCATCTTTTGTTCTAAAAAGAGTTGGTGTACGACCAAAGTCGTAATAGTCTAAGAATCTTTCGCCTTCTTCTTTAGTTAAGGTTGCAACATTAACACGATATATAGTTTCATTACGAGCAGCTAGAACTTCTTCAATAACAGGTTCAAATGTAGCACATGAATAGCAATTAGTACTAGCAATTAAGACAACCATATCTTCTTTATTGATTATTTTTTGTTCTAAATCAGCAAGGGATATAGTTTCAAGATGTTCATAGTCTTCAGCTAATTCAGCTGGTTCAGTACGAGGAGTTAACTTACCTTCTTTTTTAATCATTTTAGAAACTCTTTTATAAAGATTAACATTTAAAGTTGATGTTGGATGATTATTTATTTCATGAGAAACAACATAATATGTTGTAGCTATTATAAAACCAAGAATAGTAATTGCTAAGATAACAATTATGGCTTTTTTAGTTTTACTTCTTTTAATAACTTTATCATCTAAAATAACATTATCTTCTTCAAGTTTAGCAACAACATCATCTAAATTTTTATTTTGTGAGCCATCAAGAATTATTGTTTTTTCTAGTTCTTCTTCTTTACTAATTACTTCTTTTTTAGGAGTTTCTTCTTTTAAAACTTTTGGTGTTTCTTTAACAACTGGTTCAACTACTTTACTTGGATTAGTCTTTGGTGTAGTAGTTTTCTTTTTAGTTTGACTAGTTTTCTTTTTTGCTCCTTGATAATTTTTGTTTGTTTGATTTGTTCGACGTTTGTTATTACTTTGTCCTTTATGATTATTTTTATTTTGTGAATTACGATTTGTTTTTGGATTAGTGTTTTTCTTTGCTTTTTCTTCAGCCATTTTTACTCACCTATCATTCTTTTATTATTTTATCATTTTTTTTAAAGAAAAAAAAGGTTTTTATGCAACCTTTTCGACCTCAATAAATCTAATAGATTTTATAACTGGTTTTTTAATAGGTGTTTGGCCATCTGAACCAACTTCGGTATCAGCGATTTTATCAACAGTATCCATACCAGCAAAGACTTTACCAAAAGCGGCATAATTACCATCGAGGTATGTTGAATCAGCATGAACGATAAAGAATTGACTTGAAGCACTATTCATTGTTTCTTCAGTATCAGGATTAGCGCCACGACGAGCCATTGATACTACTCCCCTTGTATGAGATAGATTATTTTCAACACCATTAAGTTTAAATTCACCTTTAATTTCTTCATCAGAGCCACCAGTTCCATTACCATTTGGATCTCCGGTTTGAATCATAAAGTTTTTCATAATACGATGAAATGTTAAACCATCATAGAAATGCTCACTTACTAGTTTTTGAAAATTAGCAATGGTAATTGGGGTATCAGAGTTAGATAGAACAATTAAGATAATACTACCATCTTGCATTTGAATTTTAACACGATTAGTTATTTCATCAGTTTCTTTAAATTTGTAGCCTTCAATTTCGCCTTCAGTTATTTCTTCAGTCACAATTTGTTCCTCCTCTTCAGACTCATTTTTTTCTTCCTTTTTATCACAACTACTTAAAATGATAGGACATAGTAAAAGTAATAAAATAATTAATAACTTTCTTTTCATATAATCACCAATAATATAATAACAAATATTAAGTCCTTTTTAAAGTATTTAAGTATTCTTTCTGTTCTTGAGAAACACGATATGATTCTCTAATTTTACTGATTGCTTTATTATGAGTAAATTTATTTAAATGATTATTTTTTAAGTAAGTAGTGGTTTCTTGTTCATAATAAATATATAATTCACAGATTAACCAAGCTTCAGCCATATTAATATAGTATTTATCACTTGTAATATTATCTAATAAACTAAAAATCTCTTCTAGATACTCTTTCTTAATAAAGAAATTTAAAATAATGATTAAACCAGTACGAGATATAAATTCTTTAGAAGAATGAGCTAGTTTTAAAGCTATTTTAAAGTATTTATTAGGATTTGTACTTACAATATGCAAACTATTACAAAATGAATCACATATCGCCCAATTATCAATCTTTTTAAGATAATTATTAAAGTATTTAGCAAATATTTTTTCATCTTTAATATTAGCAAGAACTAAGCCTTCAATTAGAACTTCTTCATAATAAGTATCAGTTACATAAGTAAAGTATTCTTCATAATTAGTTTTACTTATTTGTTTAGCAAGACGTCTTAAAGTCGGAAGATTAATGCCTAACATAGGATATTTAGTTTGACATAAACTGCTTTGAAAAGCTTGATACTTTGGATTAGCTATACTATTTAAATATGTTAAGTATTCTTGATATGTTTTTTGATTCCAAGTATTGATATTCATAACATCACCAAATTTAATATATCATAAATTTAATTATTTGGTATTTTTTTACATTGCATTATGATGATTTATTTTATATAATTAATTTAAGAACAAATGTTTGTTATTGGTGATGTGTGATGAACGATAATGTCTATGTTAAAAGAAATATTTTAAGTATTGATTTAAAGAGTTTCTTTGCGTCATGTGAATGTGTGGAAAGGGGTTTAGATCCTTTTACTACTCCTTTAGTTGTAGCGAATCCAAAACAAGGAGATGGAGCGATTACTTTAGCAGTAACACCCTATTTAAAGAAACAAGGGGTTAAATCACGTGGGAGACTTTTTGAAATACCTAAAAATGTTAAATATAATATCGTGCCACCAAGAATGAGTCTTTATATTAAGAAAAGTGAAGAAGTTATTAGTGTTTATTTAGATTATGTATCTAAAGAAGATTTACACGTCTACTCTATTGATGAATGTTTTCTAGATGTTACTGATTATTTAAAAATGTATAAAAAGACTGATTATGAACTGGCAAAAGAGATATTAAGTGAAATAACTAGAAGGACGGGTTTAACAGCCAATGCAGGGATTGGTCCGAATATCTTACTAGCTAAAGTAGCGATGGATTTAGAAGCAAAGAAGTATAAAGACGGCATTGCTAAATGGACATATGAGGATGTTAAAAATAAATTATGGAAGATCACACCATTATCAAAGATGTGGGGCATTGGACCACGTATGGAAAAAAGATTAAATGCTTTAGGAATTATAACCGTTGGTGATTTAGCATTATATGATAAGAATAAATTAAAAGATAAATTTGGGGTGATGGGATTAGAATTATGGGAACATGCTAATGGAATTGATTTATCTAAAATAAGTGATTTAGTTAATGCTAAACCATTAGATAAGTCATATTCGAATAGTCAGGTTTTATTTAAAGATTATAATGTAAATAATGTTAAGATAATTATTAGTGAGATGGTTGATGTTGTTTGTAAAAGATTACGTACTAATAATAAACAAGCGGCCGTAATTGGTTTAGCGATTGGATACTCTAAAAATGTTGGTGGTGGTTTTTATCATGTAATGAAACTTGATACTCCTACTGATAGTAGTAAAGTTATTTTAGATGTTTGTCTTCTATTGTTTGATCGCTTTTATACTAATATGCCAATTAGAAAAGTTGGAGTTAGTGCAGGAAGATTAACTGATAAAAATAGTATTCAATTAAATTTATTTGAAGATTTTGGCGAAGAACAAAAAGACGAAATGAAAGAAAAAGTAGTTGATGAGATAACTAGTAAGTTTGGAAAAAACAGTTTACTTAAAGCTTCAGCGTTACTTAGTGATTCAACGATTAAAGAAAGAAATAAGAAGATTGGAGGTCATAGTGCTTGATAGATAGAGGAATGGTTAAATGGCAACCTTTTAATGCCGTAGCTAGTGGTAATTATATGATTAATGAAGTTTTAAAGAAGAAAAATAAAGTAGTTATGCCTACTCTTTCGGAAGATCAAAAAGAATTATTACAAGAAAAGATATTAAGAGCTTATGAACTACAAGAAGTAATAAGAATAAAATATTATAAAAATGAATATATTTATATAATAGAAGGAAAGATTATAGAAATTAATAAGAATAATTATTATATTGGGTTAGATAATGATTTAAAAATCTTTTTTCGACAAATTATTGATATTTATTAAAAAAAACTTGCAAGCGCCGAGAATATATGATATTATTGATATGTTCTCGGGGGATTAGCTCAGCTGGCTAGAGCACCTGCCCTGCACGCAGGGGGTCGCGGGTTCGAATCCCACATCCTCCACCAGAATGATATTTAACTCGAACTTTAGGTCCGAGTTTTTATTTCCAATAAAATATATTTACTATCATATAAAAATCTACATAGTATATTGAATAAAATCTTTAGAGAAAATATCAATAATTTATGCAGATTTTTTATTTATTTATAAATTCTAACCTTAATTTTTATGTATAAAATAGTTAATACTGATAAAAGTAATAAGATAAATACCAAACTAACAATATCATTATTAGTGTTAGGATTTTTAATTATTTCTTCTTTTGGTTCATCTGGCTCTTTTAGATAGTTTTCAAAGGTTACTTGAATGTTTTCTTCGGCAGTAATTTTTCCAGAGGCAAGACTATTTTTAGTTATATATCCATCCTTATTTGCTTCTTCCTCTTCAACCGAGTAATTCATTCCAGCTGGTAGATTAGTAATAGTTTTACTTTCACCATCTTTTAATACAACATTAGCCACACCTGAAGTGAAAGTAACTCCATCTAGCGTTTCGTTGAAATTAGAATCTTCTAAAGTGATTTTAAAATGCCAGTCTTTATCTTTGTCACCAATACCTGTTACTTTCTTTGACAAAGTTAAATCACCATATAAATGATTAGTAATATCTAAGTTAATTGTTACTGTATCATTTTCCAACATATGCTTTTTTATAAATTCCAATCTTGCTTCTTCTCTAGTTTCATCTAATGTAGAAAAATCTATATTAAAAGAGTAATAAGGAATGCGTCCGTTTATGGAACCGTCAGTAATTTTAGGTAAATGGAATCCTATATTTTCTTCAGTGAATTCTCCGGTATGAGTCCATGAAGCACTCAAATCAGTATTATATTTTCTACCAGTTGGTGATTCAGCAGATATTTCTTTTACTTCATAAGTAACACCATTAGGAATATGACTTATAATAACTTGACCGGGATTTTTAGATGT
>CANPXB010000031.1 GCA_947585595.1 uncultured Bacilli bacterium | reverse complement strand
AACTCCTATATAAGTAAATAAATAAGCTACTATACCAATCGTCACTACCGAAGTCCATAAATTAACTTTCATAAAAGCAAAAGAAAAACCAACTGCTAAAGCATCAATACTAGTTGCTAATGCTGGAATAAACATTGATTTAAAATTAATTTGTTCATCAAAACTTTCCTTTTTATTAACAATTGTTTCCATTATCATACTAACACCAATAATAATGAGTAAAACAAAGACAACATAATGATCAATTGCTAATAACAGTTCATCAAATAAATCACCTATATAGTACCCAACAATCGGCATTATAGCTTGAAATATACCAAAATAAAAACCTATTTTAATTTGTTTTCTAATGTTTAAATCTTTAAGACATAATCCCTTACATATCGAAACAGCAAAAGCATCCATCGCTAAACTAATACTTATTAATAATACTTTTCCATAACTCATATAATCTCTCCGTATAATTAATAAATATTACAATAAATTAAATTTTATACATTAAAAAAGCAGAATATCTGCTTTATTGGGTATTATTTTCCGTAATTACTTTACCATCGATTATTGTCAGAATCTTCTCTCCATCCTTCGTATAACCATATCTTTCTCGAGCATATCTCGCCATATAATCAGGATCTTGTAATTTAACTACTTCACTATTTAAAGCTGCTTCTTCTTCTTGCAGTTCACCATAGTAAGTATTCAAATCTTCAGTTAATTGTCTATTTTCCATAATTTGTAGCCAATCACCTAAAACCGTAGAGATTAATAAAACAATAAAAACAACTACAAAAAATAATAAAAATCCAACATGACTTTTTTCTTGTATTTGAACATTACTTTTTTTTGTCTTTGTTTTACTTGTCATACATAGCTCTCCTTATTATTAAGTATAACAAAATAATAGGTAGATAAAAATGTCTAAAACTGTCTATTGACACTTTTTAACACAGACAATTCCATAGCCAATTAAAATACATAAAACAAAATAAATATGCAAAATACCATTATTTAAATTATATAAGATAACCACATATAACAGCGAAATATCAAAAGTATATAATAAACAAATAATACTCTTTAATATTATATTCTTACCATTGATTATTTTTATATTAAATTTATTTAAGTAATATAAGATAACCCCATATATAAAAGATAAAACTAAACTAGCTAATTGAATATAAGAATTCATTATTTAAATAACTTACCTATTAATGATTCAGATTCTTTCTTTTTATCATTATCATAAGTCATACTGTTAATAACTCCTTTAATACTCACAATCCCATCATGAGTATCTAATTTAACTATTTCTAATCCTTCTCCTTTAAGCAAAATAATTCCCATTACACTTTCTAATAAAAACTCTTCACTATCAAAACTAATTATTTTATCTATTCCCGATAAATAAATTAAATCCCTATCAATAATCTTTACTTCATGTTTAGTATTTTCATAACTATTATCCATATCATCACCTAATAATATATATGAACAAAGATTAATTTTTAGCACAAAAAAACTCAAAGTATTAACTTTGAGTAATAATTATAGGTCTATTTTAACTAAATCTTCACCGCTAGATTTCATCTCATCATAAGCTTTAAAGATAGCATCTTCAAACATTTTACGTGTTTCTTGGTTTACTGGATGAGCTACATCATCATAAACTCCTTCAGATACCTTTCTACTTGGCATAGCGATAAACATTTTATCGTCTCCTTGAATCAATCTGATGCCAGTAATAACAAAAGCTTCATCCAACGTAACAGTTGCAATAGCCTTCATACGTGAATCTTCTTTTTCTTTATTACGAAGTACAACCTTTGTAATTTTCATATAACACACCTCCCAAGTATATTACTTACCTATAATTTTAAAGCAAAACTCTTAAGAAAGCAATAATTATTTTACTTTAACCACGATATTTCCTACTAATACATCCGAATAACTAAAACTCTTTTTACCAATTTTTGTATTCAAAACAAAGACATTGTTATAACACTCACTAATTATTCCTTCAAACATATCATTCTTATTACGAATTCCTATAACTTTAACTAATGCTCTTTTGCCATAATTACTCTTTATTAAATCTCTAGCTTCATATATTGTTCTCATCTAGGATACCCCACATACATGAATCCATTAACTATTAAGCCACCCATTCCATCTTTACCATATTTTGTCTTTTCCAGTAGTTTCTTAACATCTACTTCTTTGTTCTTCTCTGTTAATGATATTGTTGTTGCAATAATCGCTGGATCTAAAGCATGAATATTAACTCGTTTCGGACTACTAGCAAAATCTGCTCCGGCTTTAATTAGTTCTTCATAATCACTCTGACAAGCTCCCGCAATAATTAGTAATTTTTCATGACTCTTTTCATACTTTCTCGCTTCTTTAACTGCTTTAACAAAATTAATCGAGTTCTTATAATTCTTTAAATCAGTTTTATTATCACTATTCTTTAAATACGCATCATGTCCTGTAATAATTAAAATATCTGGTTTATATTCTTCTAAATATTTATAAACATTATTTTCTAGCTCACTTTCTTTAACTACCTTACCAAAAGCCATAACTCGATTATTTTTATAATACTTAAGACATTTCTCTAAATAGTCAGGGATCACCATCTAATTGTAATAATTTAGGTGGTAAATAAAAAAAATCTTCATTATCAGATCTATCTAAAATATTTTCTTTAACTAATTCTTCCATAAACTCATCTTTACGATTATCTTCATCACATATATTTAAATCAGCTAAAGGAGCATTAGCAATTAATCTTACATTAAATCCTTTAAGAATAGCTATATCATCTATTATATCTGTAATAATAAACACAATATCGTTATTATAGCTTTCTCTAGTTACATAATCACCAATTTTAAATTCCATATCATCACCTAAATAAAGATATGAAAAAAAGTAAGCATTTATTACTTACTTAGATTATTTACTATCTCAATAAAACATTCTAAAGATACTTGTTCAGCTCTATCTTGTAATGTTAAATTATATTTAGATAAAATAGGTTCTATTAATTTTAAATCATATTTACTTAAATTATTCTTTAAATTCTTTCTTTTCATTGCAAAAGCATCTTTTACAAACTTAAAGAATAAATCTTCATTTACTTGATATTTATTATCTTTTCTAGCTAGTTTAATAACTGCACTATCAACATTAGGTACTGGATCAAATGAATTTCTATTAACTACAAATAGTTTTTCTACATCAAAATAATAGTTTAAATAAACTGTAATAGCACCATAATCTTTACTACCAGGTTTAGCAGCTAAACGATCAGCTACTTCATTTTGTACCATTAACACCATCGCTTTAACATCTATTTTAGAATTAATTATCTTTTCAATAATTGGTGTAGTAATATAATAAGGTAGATTAGCTATAACATACAAATCATTATATTTAATATCTTTAACTTGTTTATTTAAATCAACATTTAAAAAATCTTCATAAATTATTTCTGTCTTCTCATCAATAAAACTATCTAAATACTTCTTAACTCTCTTATCTATTTCATAACATCTTAAATTAGCACGAAATAATTTTAAGTATTTAGTTAAAGCTCCTTGACCTGGTCCAACTTCAATAATCAAGTCATCTTCTTTAACATCAACACTATCTATTATTTTAATTAAGACTTTTTTATCTTTTAAAAAATTCTGTCCTAAACTATGTTTATGTTTAAAATCACCCATTTTATTCCTTCTTCCTACCAACCTAATCTTAAAACATCATAATTAATTGAACTACGTCCAATATAACGACTAGCATAAGCTTCCGTTGGTACTAATAAATCAATACTAGTTCCTAAAACTCCACGATCTAAAACAATGGCATATGTTGTTTCACTAGAAACCCTTTTAGAATCAAATTTAATTATCGATCCACAAGGTAATTTCTTAGAAGAAGCAACAATCCTTACTTTACCATAAGTTTTATCATTATATGTAACTACATTATTCTTATAAACATTATAAGAACCTAAACACGCCAAATGACCATTACATAGTGGACAATCAGCGGCATAACCAGTTAAATCTCCAGTATAAGAAGCATTTTTTAATTCTACTGGTTTAGTAACTTCAGTAACTACCTCTTCCTTAACAACTGGTTTTTCTTCTAAAGGTTTTTCAGCATTAGCTGTTAAACCTAATGATTTATTAAAATTAAAATTTTCTACCCTAAATATCTTTCTATTACTTACAGTAGCAGTTAATAATAAAAGAATAACTATTACTATAAGAAACTTAGTAAATTTAAACCCCATCTTTATCCAGGATCTTACTTTCATAAATTCACCTCAAAAGATAGAATTTATCTTAGCATTATTAATCCTAAATGTCAAAACATCTCCTAATATTACCATTAGTTTCCTTAGCAAGCTCTTCTAAGGAAATATCTTTTAATGTCGCTACATAATTAGCTATATCGAATATATGACTAGGATTATTCTGCATTCCCCTATAAGGAACAGGTGTTAAATAAGGAGAATCAGTCTCCAAAACTATATCTTTTAATGATAATTTAGATACTACATCCTTTAAATTACAATTTTTAAAGGTAATAACTCCATTTATACCTAATAATAAGCCCATTTTTAAATAAATACATGCTGTTTCATAACTTCCACTAAAACTATGCATAACTCCTCTTACTTTATATTTTTTTAATATATCAATCGTATCAACTGTCGCATCACGACTATGAATAATTACTGGTTTATTGTATCTTTGCGCTAAATTAAGTTGATATTCAAATAATTCTATTTGTTTTTCTCTATTTTCTTTACCATAATGATAATCTAAACCAATCTCCCCAATTGCAACTACTTTAGGATCATTTAAATGGTCTTCAATAAAATCTATTTCTTCTTTAGTATAAGTATCAACACTTTCGGGATGAATTCCTATTGCTCCATACATATAATCATACTTCTTAATTAGTTCTAAAACTTCTCTATTAGATTTACCATCACAACCATTATTAATAATTCGATTAACTTTATTATCTAATATCTCTTTAGATAATTTATCTATATCCTCATAATATTCGTTATATACATGACAATGAGTATCAGTAAACATCGTTCTCACCTCAATAAAATTATATCAAACCATTTAATCTACGGGTATAAGATTTTATAACCCGGGAAATTTTATTTCAAAATATAACCCAGGAAATAGTTAATTTCCCAGGAAATACCCCATAAATAAGCCATTTCCTGACTTTTAAATATAACCCAGGAAATATTTTAAGTGCTGTTATTTCCCGGGAAATGAAAAAGACAGCGCTAAGCCGTCTTATTTTACTTCAATTCTATCAAATAAATGAACAGGTCCTGCTAAAGTTTTACCAACCTCTAAAGCTCCAAATGTCTTAGTAGATTCCATATCTTTAATATCTGTATTTAATTGATCAAATATCTTATCAGAAGTTTCAGTTAAGAAAGGATTTAAATATACTGCACAAACTCTAATACTTTCAAGCAAATTATAAAGTACAGTACCTAATCTTTCTTTCTTAGTATCATCTTTAGCTAAAGACCAAGGCATGGTATCATCAATATATTTATTACATCTACGTAATACATCAAATATCTCTTGTAGAGCTTCCCCAACTTTTAATTCATCCATCTTCGCTGTAACTCTATTTCCTAAACCTTCTACACTTTCAATTAAGTCTTTATCAATATTTTCTAATGTTTTATGTTCTTGAATAACTCCATCAAAGTATTTATGATTCATACTTACTGTACGATTAACTAAATTACCTAAAATATTAACTAAATCACCATTAATTCTTTCAACAAGTAATTCTTTAGTAAATATTCCATCAGAAGCAAAAGGTATCTCATGTAAGAAATAATATCTTACAGCATCAACTCCAAATTCATTAACTAAATCATCAGCATATACAATGTTACCTTTAGATTTACTCATTTTACCATCATTCATAATTAACCAAGGATGTCCAAATACTTGTTTAGGTAATGGTAAGTCAAGGCTCATTAAGAAACAAGGCCAATAAATTGTATGAAATCTAATAATATCTTTACCAATTAAATGTAGATCAGCTGGCCACTTATATTCAAATTCTTTAGTTGATTCATTAAAATCAAATCCTATATTTGTAATATAATTAGTTAAAGCATCTAACCATACATAAACAACATGATCTGGATCAAAATCTACAGGAATACCCCATTTAAAACTAGTTCTAGATACACATAAATCTTGCAATCCAGGTTTAATAAAGTTATTAATCATTTCATTCTTACGAGCTACTGGTTGAATAAATTCAGGGTGTTCATTTAAATACTCTTCTAATGCTAATTGATATTTAGATAATTTAAAGAAATAAGCTTCTTCCTTACGTGGTTGAACTTCCCTACCACAATCAGGGCATTTACCATCAACTAACTGACTTTCAGTCCAAAATGATTCACAAGGAACACAATAAAGTCCTTCATAATGACCTTTATAAATATCCCCTTTATCATACATATATTTAAAGATATGTTGAACTACTTTTTCATGATGAGGATCTGTTGTCCTAACAAATCTATCATAACTAGTATTCATTATATCCCAAATTTCTTTTATTTGCCCAGCTACATCATCAACATATTGTTGAGGAGTAACTCCAGCCTCTTTAGCTTTTAATTCTATCTTTTCTCCATGTTCATCAGTACCAGTTTGTAAATATACATCATAACCTTGTAATCTCTTATATCTTGCTATCGCATCAGCTAAAACAATTTCATAAGTATTACCAATATGAGGTTTACCAGAAGTATAAGCAATAGCAGTACTAATATAATATTTTTTATTTTTATCCATTATAATTCCTCCATTTATTAATATTCTTTAATTTATTTATTATCATCTGTTTTTAATAAATACCTACACATTCGCATAATAATCACCCACTTAAATAAAAAAAATTCATAATCTAAGGACGAGTAATAACCCGCGGTACCACCTTAGTTTATGAATTATCATACACTTTATTTCTTAACGCGAAAATAACGTTTCAGCTCCAGAGCCATGTTCCCAATATTTCAGAAGATTCTTTTCACCAACCAGAACCTCTCTATATTCTTAATTTAAAGGTACTCTTTCCTTCATTGCTAAATCTAAACCTAATTTAACACAAAATAATACCTTTATCAAGAAATATTAAGTTCTAACATAATAATTTTATTTAAAAATGTACACATTTCATATGCTCTATCTTTTATTTCCCCAAAAACTATAATACTACCTTCAATTCCTTCATTAGTTACTATTGGTAACATATTATATATTCCTTTTACTTTATTCTCCCCAAATACTAATTCATTACTTTGATATTTCATATTAGCGCCATTTTTAACTAACAATTTAGTATTATTACCAATTTTAATTCCCATACTAACTAAATTGGAATATATAACACATTCTTTATTTAATAAAATTACTTTAAAATTAAACACTTCAACAAAGCTTTTTATCATTTCAATAATCTTATAACTATTATCTAAATTACTATACTTAGCTAAAGTAATATCTTTATCATTACATGTAATACTTAGTACATCACCCGTATTTATTTGTAATTTTCTTCTTATATCCATTGGAATAACAATTCTACCTAAATTATCAATATTTTTTACAAAATTAACATTTTCCATAAAATTCTCCATTCACTATTAGTTTTATCTAATAAAGAAATTTTATGTATTAAAAAATGGTAATTAAACAATTACCATTCAAGAACTATTTTACAATCAGATGATGAATTCCAAACATTATCATAATATTCTAGTTCCATATAATTAGAATCACTATTTAAAGCAAATACCATTTCAGCTGTAGTTTTACGCCCTTGAGATATTTCAGTAGGATATTTATAATCAATTACTTCATATGTTTCTAGACTATTATTTTCTTTGTCATAAGCTTTAAAATCCATACTACTAATATATAAATCAGAATCTGAAGAAATATTTTCATATTCATATGATACAACAATAACCTTTTTTGCCTGTTTATCAGAATATTCATTTCTTTCTTTAGTTTCTTTTACACCAGTAATTTTAAGTCTATATTTATCAGAATCGTTAGTAACATAAATATCTTCACCAACTTTATAAGTAGCAACTTCTTTAGGCTTAGATTCTGTACCATCACTTTCTCCACTTGTAGTAGCATCAGATTCACAGCCAACTAAAACTAAAACAGATAATATAAATATAAATACTCCTAAAATGTATTTTTTCATATATAAACTCCTTTCATATCAAAAGTATATCATAAAAACTTCACACAGACGACATATTTTTTAATAAGTTTATGAAATAATAGCTAAGAAAAAGGAAGTGATATACTTTGACTAGCCGATATTCTAAAGAAAAATTATCATTAATAGTTAGAAAAAATATTCGCAAATATCGTAAGATGAGAAAGTATACACTTCAAGAGCTTGCTGACTTAACTGGACTTACTCATGGATATGTTAGAGATTTAGAGTGTTTAAGTATCGATAAAACGCCATTACTTGAAACAGTTGGTAAATTTGCTGATGCGTTAGAAATAGATATAAGACAATTATTTGATGATATTGAAACAGAAAAGAGTATAGACGATTAATTCTATACTCTTTATTTTTCAACTTCACTAATTACTTCTTCCATAAGTGGAACAACATAATATAAGAAATGATCTTTTTGATTTAATAAAGTTAAAGCAATTATAACTTGGTTATGGAAATATTTTAATCTAAAGCGCGGATTAATATTATAAGCTTTAACAAATAATTTATCTCCTTCAATTTTACTAGAAATCTCGGCTGGTAATTCTATTTCAATCTCTCTATCACTCTGTCTTACATTAACAATACCTAATGTCTGAGCTTGTTTTTCAAACCATTCTTCATACATATATATTTCAATTTGTTTACTAATCTTACCAAATCGATCTTCTAATTCTCGTTTTATTTCTAATAATTTTTTATAGCCATCAATTTCATTGATTTTTTGGTGGATCTCAATCTTAATATCTTCATCAGATACATAAGAATCAGAAATATGTGTTTCTACTTCAACTAAAGATCTATTAGATGTTGGGGTTTCTTCATCTTCATCAATTACTTCTTCACCTTTCATACGACGCATTTCTTCTTCAATCATTTGCATATAAAGTTCAATACCTACTGTATCTACAAATCCAGCTTGTTCAGAACCCAACAAGTCTCCAGCACCTCTAATTGATAAATCACGCATTGCAATACGATAACCACTACCTAATTCCGTAAATTCTTTAATCGCTTGTAATCTCTTAACGGCAACTTCATTAAGCATCTTTTGTTTATCATACATTAAATAAGCATAAGCAATACGATTACTTCGACCAACACGTCCTCTAATCTGATATAACTGACTCAAACCAAAATTATCAGCATCATAAATAATTAAAGTATTAGCATTACTAATATCAATACCTGTTTCAATTATCGTTGTACAAAGTAGGATATCATACTCATAGTTAACAAATGATTCCATTACATCTTCAAGTTCTCTCTTACTCATTTGACCATGCGCAATCGTAATTCTCGCTTCTGGAACTAAATTATGTAGTTGTTCTCTTTTAGATTCAATTGAAGCTACTTTATTATATAAAATAAATATCTGACCATTCCTAGATAACTCTTTATAAATAGCATCTTTAATAATTAAATCATTTTCTTGAATAACATAAGTTTGAACCGGATACCTATTAGTAGGAGGTGTATCTATAATTGATAAATCTCTTAAACCACTTAAGGCCATCTTTAAAGTACGAGGTATTGGTGTTGCTGATAAAGTTAAAACATTAACATCATTTTTATATTCTTTAATTTTTTCTTTATGTTGAACACCAAATCTTTGCTCTTCATCAACTATTAATAATCCTAATTTAGCAAACTTAACATCATCAGATAATAAACGATGAGTTCCAAATACTAAATCTATTGTTCCTTTTTCTAATCCTTCTAAGATTCTTTTAGTTTCTTTACTACTAGTAAATCTATTAAGTAAAGCTATTTCAATTGGATAATTTTTAAATCTTTCTAAAGCATTTTCATATTGTTGTTTAGAAAGAATCGTTGTTGGACATAAATAAAATACTTGCTTATTATTTAAAATTGTTTTAAACATTGCTCTAAAAGCTACTTCAGTCTTACCAAAACCAACATCACCACATAATAATCTATCCATTGGTACTTCACTAGATAAATCAGCATCTATATCTTTAATTGCTTTTAATTGATCTTCTGTTTCATCATAAATAAATTCCGAACCAAAAACATCTTCTTCAGCATAAGAATTAAACGGGGTTCCTTTAACACTACTACGAGCTGCATATAACTTAATGAGTTCACCACTAATATCTTTAATCTTATTACGTAGTTCTCTTTTCTTCTTAACCCAACTAGTACTATTTAATCTATCTAGTTTAGGCATACTACCTTCTTTACCAGCATATTTAAAAATAGTACTAATCTTTTCTACAGGAATATATATCTTATCATTCCCTTGATAATTAATTTGAATATAATCCTTCTTTAAACCATTCTTAGTTAGAGTAATAACTCCATTATATATACCAATACCATGCATACTATGAACTACATAATCACCAACACTAAGTTGGCCAAAATCTTTAATCTTTTTACCAATACGATAAGAATTTTTATAATTAATAACTGAATTTTTTACTCTTTCTATATCATTCTCAGCAATAACAACATATTTATCAAAAACAAAACCATTATTAATTTTTTGATAAAGAATATTTATTTCCCGGGAAATAATATTACCCTTTTTAACAACATGATAACTAGGTAAAAAAGGCTCTAAACTCTTTAATTGATTTTCTTTACTTAAACAAATAATAACTGTCTTACCACCACTTATTTGTTTACCTGTATATTTACCTAACAATTCAAAATCACTATTAAAATTTTCAATTTCTTGAGCTTTATAATTAACAATTTTACCATAATCATTATCATTTAAAGAATTTAAATAAACAACATTATTATAACCAATTTCTTCCCACTCAAACATATGCTTTTTATCAATATTTTCATTTTCATTATATTCTTTTATATCATTTAATAATTTAGCATAAGCCAAGTCAATTTGATCCCTATTAATCATTACAACATATGGATTATCCATATAATCTACTAATGAACTATTATTATCACTAACTACCTCTGTATAAGGTTTAATCTTTATACTTTTAATTTCTTTAATAGATAATTGCGTTGATTCATCAAAGTATCTAATTGAATCTATTTCATCTCCAAAGAATTCTATTCTAATTGGATGTTCTTCATCAATCACAAATACATCAATAATATAACCACGAACAGCATATTCCCCAGTTGTCGTAACAATACTTTCCTTAACATAACCATATTTTTCAAGAATTTCTAATATTTTATCTCTTTTAATCTCTTTGTTTAATTCCAATTGAAACTCTAAATTAGAAATATTATTTTTATCTGGTAAATATCTTAAAAAGCCCATTAAATTAGTGACTACAATTGCTTTATTATTACTTCTAATTTGTTCTAATGTTTCAAGTCTTTTAATCTTTAAATCTGGTGATATAGCTACTGCTACACTAGTTAAGAAATCATCCATAGGAAATAAGTAAACATCATCAGTATAAGTTTTTAAAGAATCATAATACATATTAGCTTCATATAAAGTATTTGTTAGAATAACCATATTTCTCTTTTCTTTTTTAAATAATTCTAACATGTAAAAAACGTTTAACTCTTTTGTTAAACCCGTAACTGTTAACCCATTTTCAAACTTAAAATAATCAGCTAAAAAATCCATTTAAACCCCTACTTTTTCGTATTATATATATTCATAGTCCTTTCAATTCCATCTATTATAAAGGATTCAATAATTTTATCAAAATCTTTTTGCATTTCATTAAATTTTTCTTTTTCAGTCTTACTAAAATTACCTAGAACATAATCTTTAGTATCTATACTTTTATCATGGAAAATACCAACTTTTAAACGTGCAAAATCTTCACTACCCAATCTATTAATAATTGACTTTATTCCATTATGTCCACCAGCACTACTATTTTTCTTTAATTTATAAGTTCCAAAATTTAAATCTAAATCATCATGAATTATTAAAATATCATCAAGTTCTATATCATAATAATTAACAAATTGAACTACAGCATCTCCAGATAAATTCATATAAGTTAAAGGTTTAACAAATATAACTTTTTCTCCATTAATTCTATTTTCATGATATAAAGCATTAAATTTTTCTTTCCAGTCATCTGTTTTTAAATAATTATCAAGAACTATAAAACCAACATTATGTCTAGTATCTTTATAATCTTTACCCGGATTACCTAAACCAACTATTAATTTCATTCTACTCACTCTTTTCAAATAAACCTTGATATGATTTTAAATTTAATATATCTATTGGTGGTAATACTTTTAAACTACCACTCTTACCATTCTTCGTTGCTTTTATTAAAACCATAATAGCTTCTTTATTATATCCCGCATATATAAATTGAATCTTTTTTACTTTAAAACTATATTTCCCAAGAAGATTAATAATCTCTTCTAATCTATCAGGACGATGAACAATATACAAAGGTGCCTTATTTTTTAAAATATATTTAGCAGCTATCATTAACTTATTTAAATCCATCGCTATTTCATGTCTAGCAATAGCTTTTTCTTCATCTTCATTTATTAAAGAACAATCTTTATCATATTTAAAATATGGTGGATTACAAGTAACTACATCGGCACTTTCTGCTGGGAAATAATTATTTACATTAGTTAAATTATCATTAATTATTTTTATTTGTGATGTTAAATTATTAACTTCTACACTATCCTTAGCTAATCCATATATACTACTTTGTAATTCAAAACCATATATTTTAGCTTTCGTCTTAGTAGATAATATCAAAGGTACTGGAGCATTTCCCGTACAAAAATCAACTATAGTATTAATATTTTTCTTTATTTCCACAAATTCAGCTAATAGTATTGAATCTAAAGAAAATTTAAATTTATCATCATATTGATAGATCTTTAATCCATCATAATCAAATAAATCATTCTTTACTATCGTCATCTTCAAGTATAATCTCCTTTATTACACCATCTAAATCAACTTTATATTTTCTATTTAATATATCAACAGAAATAACTTTACCTGATCCAAATTCTGTTTTAACTGTCTGACCTACACCTGGCATACCATTTCCACATCTAACATATTCATCATCTTCATAAGTTAAGCAACATAAAAGTCGACCACATAAACCATTTATTTTTGAAGGATTTAAAGCAATATTTTGATTTTTAGCCATATTCATTGTAACAGAATCAATATGACTTAAGAAAGTTGAACAACATAAAGGTCGACCACATTGACCAAGACCACAAACTGTTCTAGCTTTATCACGTGCTCCAATCTGACGTAGTTCAATTCTCGTCTTATAAACACCAGCTAATCTCTTAGCTAACTCTCTAAAATCAACTCTTTCATCAGCTACAAAGTTAAATAATAATTGTTTTCTATCTAAAGTATAACTAGCATCTAAAATGTTCATATCTAACTCTAATTCTTTAACAATGCTTCTCGCTTTTTTTAAACATTTCTCAGCATCAGCTAAATTCTTTAGATATATATCATAATCTTCATCAGTAGAAACTCTTAAGATTTTCTTCATTTCTTCAACTGGAATATTAACTTTATTACTATCAGGTATATATATCATCTTACCTAATTGAATTCCTTTTTCAGTCTCAACAACAACATAAGTATTCTTTTCAATTTCTAAGTCTTCACCATTAAAATAATATATTTTACCTTCTGATCTTAGTGTAACTCCATAAATATTACTCATAATACTCCCTCATTTCAATTACAAATCTATCTAAAAATAAATCAATATTTCCATTATTTTTAATATATTTTATAGCTTTCTCTACAAGTAGAATAAATTTAACTACATTCTCATCTGACATTTCTTCTACTAACTTTATTTTATCAGTTCTTCTACCTACATAACAATCCTTTATATAATAAAGCATTGTTGTAAAAAATGTCTCCCATTCAGTTCTTTCTTTATAAAAACCACTCATATGAGTTTTATTATACAACAAATCTTCACGATTTTTATAAATAGAATTCAAATATAACTTAACATCCATTAATATTTCATTATTAATGGTAACTTCATTATCATCATATCTATTATAAAACAACTGACATCTACTTCTAATAGTTGAAATAACATTTTCCTTATTATTAGTAATATAAAATCCTAAGATATTATCTTCAGGTTCTTCTAAAAATTTAAGTAAAGCATTAGCAGATTCATTATTAAGGCGATGAGCTTCATTAACAATATAAACATTATATTTAGTAAACACTGGTATTGTACTAAACTTATTCATTAAAGTATTAACTTGGTCTCTTTTTATAAATTGACCATCTGGATTTATTGTAATTAAACTAGGTAAATTATTATTATCTATTAAGTTACATATATTGCATTCTTCCTTACATTTAGGCGCAAAAGTATGAGGACAATTAATTTCTTTAACAATATCTAATATATCTTTATAACAACGTTCCATATCATTTGTTTCAAGCAAAAAAGCATGAGCTAATCTTCCCTCATGGTATTTCTTTAATATTTCATTTTTCATTCTTACTGCGAACAAAAAACCACCTCAATACTAAATCAAAAATCTAAGTAAAACTAAAGCCATTAAACCAAATACACCTAATAATGAACTTAAACTTACTGTAATTAAATTAATAGGAATATAGATATTTATCGCACTAAATAATAAATTAACACTATAAATACCAAATATTCCCAAACATATCTTTTTTACTACTTTAAATACTTTATCCATATAATCACCTTACTAACTATATGAATAAATTAATATTTTATTCAGAAATTTTCTTACGATCACTCAATGCTCTATCTAATGTAATTTCATCTAAATAATCAATCTCAGTACCCATTGGAATACCATAAGATAATCTAGATATTTCCACATTCTGGCCTTCAAAAATCTTCTTTATATACAATGTAGTTGTTTCACCTTCAATAGTAGATTTTAAAGCTATAATTAACTCCGGTTTATCTAATTTTTTAACTCTTTCTACTAAACTAGCTATATTAATATCTTCTGGATTAATATCGTCAATGGGTGAAATAAGGCCGTTTAAAACGTGATAAACACCATTATAGTTCCCAGCTTTTTCAAAGGCAAAAACACTTTTATAATCTTCTAATATACAAATAACATTCTTATCCCTTTTTTCATCAGAACAAATATCACAAATTTCCTTATCAGTAATATGACCACATATCGGACAATTATGTAAATTATTCTTAGAATCAACCATTGATGAAGCAAATGTTTCAATATCATCAGTCGTTAAATCTAATAAAGATAAAGCCATTCTTTCAGCACTTTTTTCACCAATACCAGGTAACTTACGAAAACAATTTATTAAATCAGCTAAAACATCAGGATAACTTTTCATTATAATAATCCGCCTAACTGACTACCATAAGCACCTAAAACTTTTTCAGTTTCACTATCAATCTTTGCCATTGCATCATTAACTGCAATAACAAACATATCTTCAATTATTTCTTTATCATCATTATCAATATCATTCTTAATACTAACTGAAACTAACTTCTTATCACCAGTAAATACAACTTCAACTAATTCAGAAGTTCCAGTAAATTCCTTCTTATTTAATTCATCTTTCTTCTTAGTAATATCTCTTTGCATTTTTTGAGCTTGTTGCATAATAGCTTGCATATTCATAAATATATCCCTCTTTCTAATTTTCTACTTCATATGAACCAAAAATATCCGCCGCAACAGATTCAGATTCACTTAATTCAACAGTTTGTTGTTTTTCCTCTTCTAAAGAAGAAACATTTTCTTCTTCTATATAATTATATTTTATTTTATTCTTCAAATTAAATCTATACTTTTCCGTCTCTTTTTTCCATAATTCATCAATAACAGCTGCAAACTTAATTTTATTTCCCGCAAATGACTCATAATATTTTTCTACTTTATCAATCGATTCATTAATTAATTCATTAGTAGAATCAATCTTACTTTGAATCAAAGCATAGGTATCAGAAGCCGCCAAAATTGATGTATCAGCTAATAAAGAAATTAAATTACGATCCTTCTTCATCAAATAATTCATAAAATCAACCCAAGATTCAGAAAGCATATTTTTCCTGTCTTTAGAAGCATCAACAAAACAATTATTAATTCTAACTTCGACATTAATTCTATTCTTAACTTCATCTAAACCTAAAGAAATATCATTATTTTCCACAGTATTTTCAAGTTCAGGAGAATCATCTTTTTTTGGTTCATCAGCAACACTTTCAGAAACAGATTGTTCAACTGAAACATTTTTATTAGTTTCAACTAAATTATTTCCCAAATCAACATTTTTTTGAAAAATGTTGATTTTCTCATCAATACTATTTTTATTTCCCAACTTAATATATTTAAGTAAAATAACCTCAATAATTGTATAAGGATCAATATTTAAATTAACATTTGAAAGACATTCATTCAAATCTAAAATCATATTATATACATCATCAAAAGAAAAGCCACATACTTCTTTATCACATTTAATACTAACCGCTATCTTTCTTAATTCACCAATTAATTTTTCAATAAATACTGAATAATTAGTACCACTACTCTTAATATTTCCCAAAATTTCTAATAAGCTATTTGTATCACTATTTTCAATACATGTTAATAACTCATCAATTTTCTTGACTGAAACACTACCAAAATAACTAGAAACCAATTCCAAAGTAATTTCATCATCACTAGCTAACTGATCAAGCATACCTAAGGCATCACGCATTCCACCAGCTGAAATTAAAGCTATTTCTTCTAATGCATCATCAGATATTTTAATTTTTTCTTCCTTACAAACAAACTTTAACCTGTTAATAAGTGCTTCTTTATTAACTGGTTTAAAATCAAATCTTTGACATCTAGATAATATTGTAATAGGAACTTTTTGAATATCTGTTGTCGCTAAAATAAAAACAACATGAGAAGGTGGTTCTTCCAAAGTTAATAATAAAGCATTAAATGCACTATCACTCAACATATGAACTTCATCGATAATATAAACCTTATATTTAGAAATAGAAGGAACCAATTTAACATTATTAATTAACTCCCTAATCTGATCAACTCCATTATTAGATGCAGCATCTATTTCAATAATATCAGGATTCTCCTTAAAATTAAGACAACTATTACATTCATTACAAGGATTACCATCATGAGGATGTTCACAATTTAATGCTTTAGCAAATATTTTAGCAGAGCTTGTTTTACCTGTTCCACGAGGGCCAGTAAAAATATAAGCATGTGCATGCTTACCACTAACAATCGCATTCTTAAGCATTTCAATTGTATATTCTTGTCCTACGACATTTTCAAAGTCATCTGGGCGATATTTCCTATATAAAACTTTATAATTCATATACAAACCCTCCTGTTAATAATTATATCATAAAAAAAGAGGTTTTTACCTCATATTATAAAAAAAATTAACTAATAATTTTTCAAAAAAATCACGGTATTGATCATACTTTTTAATAAAATGTTTATTAATACCAAAATCATCTAAATCATCTTGATTCTTTTGAGCAATAAAATAATAAATTTCATCAATACGACACTTAGAAATTACCATTGAACACATATCACAAGGTTCTAAAACAACAACCATCTTATATCCATCTAAACGCCAATCCTTAATCCTCTTTTCAGCTTTTAATATTGCTAATATTTCTGCATGGCCTAAAACATTGAAGCCGCTTTGACGCTTATTAAATGCATGAGAGACAACATTATTATCTTTATCTAATATTACAGCACTAACTGGTATTTCACCCTTCTTTGCTGCTTTTTTAGCATCAGAAACCAACAATTTTAAAACTTTATCATCTATATTCATATAAATACCTCATAAAAAAAGTGCACACAAACAGAGATTGATGTGGCTGCTACTTTCCAGTCCTGACCAGGTTACAATATATTTGTTGCACGTAT
>CANPXB010000030.1 GCA_947585595.1 uncultured Bacilli bacterium | reverse complement strand
AAAACTATTGCTAGTATGAATCCTATTATGGTTGATGGTACTGGTATGTGTGGTGCTTGTCGTTTACTTGTTAATAATGAAGTTAAATTTGCTTGTGTTGATGGACCTGAATTCGATGGTCATTTAGTTGATTTTGATGCTGCTATAAAAAGAATGAATTTATATAAAGATGAAGAAGGTCGTAGATACTTAAAAGATCTAGAAGGGGAAACTCATTCTGGTGGATGTGGAAATTGTGGTGATAAATAATGGATGAAAAAGTAAAAATGCGTAATTTAGATCCTAATGAAAGATCTCATACTTTCGAAGAAGTAGCATTAGGATACAATAGTGAAGAAGCTTTAAAAGAAGCTAATCGTTGTTTACAATGTGTTAATCCTCGTTGTATGAAAGGCTGTCCTGTTAATATTGAAATCCCTAAGTTTATCAAAGCTATTAAAGAAAATAACTTAGAAGAAGCTTATAATATTATTTTAAATTCATCATCTTTACCAGCTATTTGTGGTCGTGTATGTCCCCAAGAAAAACAATGTGAGCAAATGTGTGTTAAAGGTCTTAAAGGTGATGCTATAGCTATTGGTTCTCTAGAACGATATGTTGCCGATTATGCGCTAGCTAATCATCTAAATGTTAATACTAAAAAAGCTAAAGTCGGTAAAAAAGTAGCTATTGTTGGTTCAGGACCTAGTGGTCTTACTTGTGCTGGTGAATTATTAAAAGAAGGTCTAGATGTAACTATCTATGAATCTTTACATAAAGCCGGTGGCGTTTTAACATATGGTATTCCTGAATTCCGTCTACCTAAAAAAATAGTCGAAAATGAAGTAGAAAATCTAAAAAAACTAGGTGCTCGTTTCTTACTAAATGCTATTATTGGTAAAACAATTACTTTAAAAGAATTAGAAGATACTTATGATTATGTCTATCTTGCGACTGGTGCAGGTTTACCAAAATTCTTAGGTATACCTAATGAAAATGCTAATGGTGTCTTTTCTGCTAACGAAATCCTAACTCGTATAAATTTAATGGGTTCTTATGAAGAAGATGCTAAAACCCCAATTAAAAAAGGTAACAAAGCTTTAGTAGTTGGTGGTGGTAATGTTGCGATGGATGCTGCTCGTAGTTTAAAACGTATTGGTTATGATGTATCTATTGTTTATCGTCGTACAATGGAAGAATTACCGGCTCGTAAAATGGAAATCGAACATGCTGTAGAAGAAGGAATAATTTTTGATTTACTTAAAAATCCTAAAGAAGTTATCATTGATGAAAACTATAATGTTAAAGGTTTAAAAGTTGCTTTAATGGAACTAACTGATGTTGATGAAAGTGGACGAAGAGGCGTTAAAGAAATACCTGGTAAATTCGAAGAAATACCATGTGATACTATTGTTGTTGCTCTAGGTACTATGCCTAATCCAATCGCAACTGATGGTAGTGATATCAACACTGATGAAAAAGGTTTAATAATCGCTCCAGAAAGCGTAACTAATAATGAAAAAGTCTATGCTGGTGGTGATGCTGTAACTGGTTCTGCTACCGTAATCTTAGCTATGGAAGCCGGTAAAAAAGCCGCTCATGCTATTTTAGAAAAATTAAATATTAAAGCTTAAAACTCCCTAAATTCCCATATATAAGGTTGAATTCTTTGCTTTTTAAAGATATAATCAAGTTAAGAACATTTGGGAGGGAGAGTAGAAATGAAAAAGAACATTCTTATATTAATCATAACCTTTAGTCTTTTATTTACTATATCTGAAGTTAAAGCTGCCCCAATTGTCGAAGGCGTACCTAATACATTAGATAACATATTATTACATGTTGGTTTGGCAGTTGGATCATTATTATTAGTAATAGGTGGCGTTGTAGTTTATTTAAGAAAAAAATAAAAAAATACCTTGTTATAATACAAGGTTTTTTAATATAATAAAGATAAAGAATAATAAAGAAGTAAGGGATAATTATGAACAATAACATAACTAATAATCAAAGTAATATAACTGAAGAAGAATTAACTAAAGCCCAAAATATCATTAATCAAATCTTTAATTATTATAAAGAACGTATTGTTGGTCAAACTAATTTACAAAGATCATTATTAATTTCTTTAATGGCCAATGGTCATATTCTATTAGAATCAGTACCTGGTCTTGCTAAAACAACTGCTGCTAAAGTTATAACTGAAGCAGTTAATGGTAAATTTTCTCGTATTCAATGTACACCTGATTTATTACCAAGCGATATCATTGGTACACAAATCTTTAATTATGCTAATAATAATTTTGAAACTAAAATTGGTCCTATCTATGCTAACTTTGTTTTATTAGATGAAATAAATAGATCTAGTGCTAAAACTCAAAGTGCTACTTTAGAAGCGATGCAAGAACGTCAAATAACCATTGATAATAAAAGATATAAATTACCAGAAATATTTATAGTTATTGCTACCCAAAACCCCATTGAACAAGAGGGAACTTATACTTTAGCAGAAGCTCAATTAGATCGTTTCTTAATTAAAGAAAAAATCGATTATCCAACTATGGATGAAGAAATCGAAGTCTTAAATCGTATTGAAAAGAATGTTTTTATTGCTGGTGAAGCTATTCTTACTTTAGATGATTTATCATACCTTCAAGATATAACTAAAAAAGTCTATATTGA
The DNA here is from genome assembly GCA_947585595.1 of uncultured Bacilli bacterium. Lineage (GTDB taxonomy): Bacteria > Bacillota_I > Bacilli_A > RF39 > UBA660 > Coprovivens. Next base: position 15,800 of record CANPXB010000030.1, on the reverse strand, counting down.
TGATTCAGTTAAAAGATATATTGCGCAAATAATTGAAGTAACAAGACATCCTCGTAAATATATTAATCCTCAAATAGCTGAATATATTAACTTAGGATCAAGTCCTCGTGGTGCTATCGCCTTTATGGAATGCTCTAAAGCTCTAGCTTTAATGAATGGTCGTACTTATGTAACTCCTGATGATGTAAAAGCTTTAAGATATAGTGTTTTAAGACATCGTATATCCTTAAATTTCTCAGCTATAGCTGATAATGTTAGTGTTGAACAAGTCACTGATACCATAATAGGAGCTATTGCTACTCCATGAATCTCAAATATGTAAATAAAATTAAAGCTAATATCTCTATCTTTTCCAATCGTAAAACTTATAATATTTTAGATGGTACTTATAAGTCAGTTTATCGTGGCAAAAGTATGAATTTTGAAAACTTAAGAGAATATGTTATCAATGATGAAATTAAAGATATTGATTGGAAATCATCAACTCGTAATAATACCTTATTAGTTAAACAATATATAGCTGAAAAAAAACATAATATTTTATTTGTTATGGATACTGGACTTAAAATGAATGGCCAAACGGAAAGTAAAGATTTAAAAAAAGATATTGCTTTATATACAGCTGGTACTATCGGATATCTAGCCATTAAAAATAATGATTATGTAGGTATGATCTATAATCAAAATGATAATATTACTTTTAAAAATTTTAAATATAATTTATATAATTTAGAAGAATATTTAACAGAGTATGATAAGAATGCTTATATTAATAACAATGAAGGTTTAGAAAAAACATTACATTTTATAACTCGTAATATCAAAAAAAGAATGATTATCTTTGTTATTACTGATTTAAAAGGCATGTCTTTAATAAAAGATAAAACTTTAAAAGAGTTAAGTATGCAAAATGATGTTTTATTTATCAATATTAATGATGCTTATATGTTTGGTGATAATATTTTTGATTTAGATAGTAATACTTATTTACCAAATATTATTTTAAAAGATAAGAAGTTGAATAAAATGGAAAGAGAAACTAAAGAACAAATCTATAATAGTAATAAAGAAAGATTAAGAAAGAATAAAATCTGTTTAGTAACTATCTCTAGTTTACAAGAGATTAATTCTAAAATAATTGAATTATTAGAAAGTCATAAATATGTCAACATCAATTGATTTACAAGATATGTTTTCTTATTCTTTATTACCAATCATTATTTTAATAGTTATCATTATTATTTTAATTCTTATTCTTATCTTAACTAGAAGAAAGCCAAAACCAGTTTCGAAGCTTAATATAGTTAAACCAACTAATATTAATGATATTAAGAATAGATATTTACAAGAGATAAATAATCTTTTATTACTAGTTAATGAAAATAAAATAACTAATCGTTCTGCTTATCAAAAACTAAGTAAATTAATTAGAAACTTTGTTTATGAAGTAACAGGTCTTAAAGTTCAATATTATACTTTAAGTGAAATTAAAACTCTTAGAATACCAATATTATCTACACTAGTTGAAGAATATTATCATCCAGAATTTGCTAAAGAATCTACAAGTGATATCACATCTTCAATAACTAAGACAAGAGAGGTTGTTGCCAAATGGAAATGAGATATCCTTATATAATCTTAATTGGTCTTATTCTAATTGCTTTAACTATCTTTATTAAAAAGAAAAAAACTAATTACAAAGAAGGAACAAGAATAGCTAATACTTCTTTTGTTAAAGAATTACCTTACTTTAAAAAGAAAATTAAATTCTATAAATTTATTTTATTAACTTCTAAAATATTATGTATTGTAGCGATGTTTTTATCATGTCTTTTATTAGCTCGACCATATAATGTAGAAATAACTACTGATGAAGAATATAATCGTGATATTTTCTTATGTATGGATGTTTCCGCTTCAGTAGATGAATTAAACTATGAACTAGTAGATAATTTAATTGATACTGTATCATCTTTAAAAGGTGAACGTTTTGGTATATCTATTTTTAATACTTCTTCTGTTTTACTAGTACCATTAACTGATGATTATAATTATGTAACTGATTCTTTAAAAAAGATAAAAAAATCTATTGAATATAGTAATGATCGTGATATCAGTTTTTTAGAAACTGAAGATTACTTTTCTACAATCAATTATATTAATAGTGGTACTTTAGAAGGTAGTGAACAAAAAGGTTCATCCCTAATTGGTGATGGCTTAGCATCATGTGTATATAGTTTTTCTAATTTAGATGAAACTGATCGTACCAGAATAATTATTTTTTCTACTGACAATGCCTTAGCTGGAACTCCATTATTAACTTTAGAAGAAGCTGCTCAAATTAGTAAAAAAGAAAATGTTATTGTCTATGGTTTAGAACCAGATATTATTACCAAGAAAACTGATTTTGAAAATGCTATTAAAATAACTAATGGTAAATATTATGATGCTAAAACATCTTCAGTTAAAAGTATTGTTAAAGATATTGAAAAGACTAGTAAATCATTAATAAAAAAAGAATCCCAAAGAAAAGAAATAGATACCCCAACTATACCTTTTATTATTTTACTCAGTTCCATCTTTATTCTCATTATTTTAAGTAAGAAGGTGATATCATGAAGTTATTTCCAATTATTCCTATATGGCTTATGGTTATCATCTCCCTAATTTTAATTATCATTATTCTTCTTTTTAAAAAGAGTAGAGCAACTATCTATGAAATAGCTCTTATTATAATTTTATTTATTATAAATTTACGTCCTATGTTACCATCTGATAATGCAGATATTATTGTTAATGACTTAGATGTTTTATTTGTTGTTGATAATACAATTAGTATGTATGCTGAAGATTATGGTTCAAATAATACCGAGAGAATAAATGCTGTTAAAAAAGATTGTGCATATATAATTAATGAATTATCTGGAGCTCGTTTTGCTTTAATAACCTTCAATAATTCTTCTAAGATAAGTGTTCCTTATACTTTTGATCATAATATAGTTAATGAATCAATTGATATCTTACAACCAATGGTTAGTTATTATGCCAAAGGTTCATCACTTAATACCCCTCATGATGATATGAAAACTGTTTTAAAAAATAATCAAAAAGAAAAACGTAAAAAGATAGTTTTCTTTATTAGTGATGGTGAAATAACTGATAATTCTAAATTAAAATCATTTAGTGATTTAGAAGAATATATTGATGATGGTGCTGTCTTAGGTTATGGTACTACTAAAGGCGGTTATATGAAAAAGAAAGATGGTTATAGTACAGAAATAAAATATGTTGAAGATACTTCATCATGGCCATATAAAAAAGCTCTTTCTAAGTTAGATGAAGATAATTTACAAGATATAGCTAAAGATTTAGGCATAGATTATGTTTATATGTCTAAACAAAGTAAAATTGATAAAACTTTAAAAAATGTTAAAAAATCTATCAGTACTGCTTCTGAAGCAAGTGATTTATCTTCATATACTGATATCTACTATTTTTTTACTATTCCTTTATTTATCTTCTTATTCTTCCTATATAATGAATATAAAAAGGTGAGCTTATGAAAAAAGTTTTATTAATTATAACAATTCTTTTATCAATTATCTTTCTTAAATTAGGTACAACATATCTTTTTAATGAAATAATTATCAAAGACTATGAAAATAATAAATATGATAATAACTTAATTAATACTTTATATCTTTTAAACTTTAATGAACCATATATTGCATATTATAATCATGGTAATTTACTATATCGTTTAGAAGAATATGAAGAAGCCATTAATAAGTATGAAAAAGCTCTAACTAAACATCCAAATGAAGATCGTATATGTGATATTAGAATTAACTTATCATTATCATATCTTCAAACTATTGATGAAAATGATTCTGAAAAATCTTTAAGTATTTTAAAGGAAGCTAAAGAAATATTATATGAAGATGATTGTGCTTCTATAGATGATGATAATGGTAAGAGTAGTAAAGCCGAAGATTTAGAAGAAGAAATAAAAAAGTTAGAAGAGCAATTAAAAGGTAATGAAGAACCAAGTGATCCGAATGATCCAAATAATGAAAAACCAAAAGAAGAACCTAGTGTTCCAAAAAATATTGAAGAACAACTAAAAGAACAACAAAAACAAAATCATCAAAGTCGTGAAGAAGATATGGATTATTATAATGAAATAAATAATAGTTCTTATTATAACGGCAAATATTGGTAAATATAAATTGTTATGATATAATTAAAAGGCATTTAAATGTCTTTTTTTAACGAATGGAAGTGATACTATGAATCCAATGCAAAAATTAATTAATGAAATATGTACAGAAAAGAATATTAAAATCAACTATGTCTCTAAAGACTGGGTTATGATCTTACAAAAAGAAGATAAAACTAAATATATTATTGGTTATAAATTTCCTTTAAATAATCATGTTATAGGTCAGATATGTGATGATAAATATGCTTTATATGATGTTTTAAAATATCTAAATATCCCAGTAGCTGAATATCATATTTTATTTAAAAACTATTCTAAAGAAGAAGTAATATCATATGCTAAACAATATAATTATAACATGGTAGTTAAAAGTAATACTGGTACTTGTGGTAATGATATGTATCATACAACTACCATCGAAGATTTATTTCTATATATAGATAAATTATTATCTAAACATTATTCAATTAGTATCTCTCCATATTATGATATAAAAAATGAATATCGTACGATTTTATTTAATAAACAAGTTAAATTATTTTATGGTAAAGAAAAACCAATTATTACTGGTGATGGTACTAAAACAATTTATGAATTATTATGTGAATTTAATCCTTATTACTTTAATAAAATAAGCAAAAAAGAAGAGTTAAATAAAGTATTAGCTTTAAATGAAAAGTATGAATATAACTGGCAATTTAATTTATCTAAAGGAGCTCGTCCATTTTATAGCTCTAATGAACAATTAAATACAAAGATTCAAGACTTAGCTACTAAAGTAGTTAATGAATTAGATTTAAACTTTGTTAGCGTTGATATTATTGAATTAGTAACTGGAAAGTTACTAGTCTTAGAAGTAAATAGTGGTGTTATGATGGAAAACTATATTGAATTAATGCCCGATGGTAAAGAAAAAGCTAAAGCGATTTATAGTGCCGTAATTGATGAAATATTTAAATAATTACAAGTCTTATGTTATAATTGTCGATAGGAAGTGAACTTATGGAGTACAAAGTTATAAAAGATGCTGATAAAATAGTTGGTAGATCACCTTATGTTGTTAATAATCCAACTCAATATAAAAATAAATGGCATGATTTATTTGGTAATAATAATCCCATCTATTTAGAGTTAGGTATGGGTCGTGGTGATTTTATTATTAATATGGCAAAAACATATCCTAAAATTAATTTTATTGGTTTAGAAGTCGTTGATTCTCAAATGGTTAAAGCTGTTAATCGTTTAAACAATCAACAACTACCTAATTTAAAATTAATAAATTATGATGCTCATGAAATAGATAACATTTTTGGTAAAGAAATTGATACTATCTATTTAACATTCTGTGATCCATGGCCAAAAAGAATAGATGAAAAGAAAAGATTTACTCATGTTAATTATCTAAAAATATATGATAAGATCTTTAAACGTGATAAACATATTATTTTAAAAACTGATAATAAAGGTTTCTTTGCTTACTCATTACAAACCTTATCTCAATACTGGTATGTTTTTGATCGTGTAAGTTTAGATTTACATCATGATGAAAACCCAATTCCTAATATTATGACTGATTTTGAAAGAAGATATTTTGAAGAGGGAAGACCAATTTATTACGTTGATGCCAGTTTTAAAAACTAAGTACTTATATAGTACTTTTTTTATTATTTATATAACTTAGTAACAAAATGTAATTAAGTTATTGACAAGCATAACTACTTAGTATTAAAATGTAACTATGTGAGGTGGTATTACATGAAAGTATTACAAGAGGGACCAGGTTGGTCAATTAAACAAAAGTGTACTGGTATTGGTAATGGTGGTGGCGGATGTGGTGCTTTACTAGAAGTTGAAAGAGGAGATATCTATTTAACAAGTTCTACTGATTTATCTGGCGAAACTGATTATTACTTTACATTTAGATGCCCATGTTGTGATATCGAAACTGATGTACCTGAAAAGGATATCCCAACTATAATTAAAAGAAATTTATTTGATCAAAAAAGAATGAGACTAAGTAGGTGAGTTATGAAAGAACATTTTAATTTTGCTTATACAACTGATTTATTAATCTTTGGTATTAATAGTCGTATTGATAACATCCGTGCTTTACCTGAAAAAAATCTAAGTATACTACTTGTTAAAAGAACTAAAGAACCTTTTAAAGATAAATGGTGTTTACCAGGCGGTTTCATTTTAGAAGATGAAACCAGTAAAGAAGCAACTACAAGAATTCTAAAAAAAGAAACTGGTTTAAGTAATGTTTATTTAAATCAAGTAAAAGTAAATGATGAACTAAATCGTGATCCTCGTGGTCGAGTTATTTCTGTTTCCTATATGGCTTTAATTGATCGTACCTTAATAAAAGAAGAATTAAATCCAGAAGCTTGTTGGTTTAATATTACTTTAACTACAAAAGATAACAACTATGAAATAACTTTAACTAGTGAACAAGAAACAATTAAATACCAAGTAAAGAAAACAACTTTAGATCAAAAAGCTTCACAATATAGTTATCAAGCTTTAAGAAATGATTTATCATTTGATCATGCTAAGTTAATTATCGAAGGCCTTATGGATTTACGTCATAAAGTAAATACCACAGATATTGTCTTTAATTTAATGCCTGAATACTTTACAATTGGCGAATTAAAACAAGTCTATGAAATTATTCTTGATAAGAAATTAATTAATTCAGCTTTCCGTCGTGTCATTGCTGATCGTTTAATTATCACCGATCAAATAATTAAAACTGGGGGCCATCGTCCATCTCAGTTATGTAAGTACAAAGGAGAATAGTATGGAAGAATTAGTTGATGTAATTAATCCTGAAACAGGAAAGAAAACCGGTGAAGTAATTACCAAAAAAGAAGCTCATCAAAAAGGTATTTGGCATTCATCAATCCATATCTGGCTTATCAGTAAAGATCATAAAAAAATTTTATTACAAAAAAGATGTCCAGAGAAAAATTTATTTCCTAATATGTGGGATATCTCTGTTGGTGGTCATATTAGTAGTGGGGAAGAACCAATCAATGCTGCTAAAAGAGAATTATCTGAAGAACTAGGTTTAAATCCAGAAGAATATAACTTTATATATCAAACTACTCTTAAAGAAAAATTTGTTGATCACGATATCTTAAGTAATGAAATTGTTTATGTTTATTTAATTAATACTGATCTTGATTTAAATAAACTAACTTTACAAAAAGAAGAAGTATCAGAAGTTAAATGGTATACTAAACAAGAATTACAATCTTTAAATAATAATCAAAAAGTAATACCTCATCTTGAAGAATTTAATATAATTTATAACTTACTAAAGTAATGGAAGTATCTTCCATTATTTTTACTATCAATGATATAATAAATAAGGAGTGATTACTATGGAATACTTAAAATATTTTCAATATAACTCTGTAGTTATTTTAACTTATTTTTTTATATCTTTAATTGTTTTAATTTTAAATACTATTAGTAATGATAAACTAAATAAAATTTTATTTTCTAGTTATCGTAGTTCACTTTTTAATCCCTTAACTTATCTAAGATTCTTTACTTATATCTTTGGTCATAAAGATTGGAATCATTTTATAGGTAATTTCTTATATATCTTACTAATAGGTCCGATGATTGAAGAAAAATATGGTAGTATAAATTTAATATATATGATATTAATTACTGCTGGTATAAGTAGTATTATTAATTTTATCTTTAGTAATAATCGTATCTTAGGAGCTAGTGGTATTGTCTTTATGTTAATTGTTCTAAGTTCCTTTGTTAATTTTGAAGCTGGTAAAATACCTGTTACTTTAGCTTTAATTTGTTTACTATATGTTGTTAAAGAGATAAAAGATGGTTTATTTAAAAAAGATGGTGTATCACATTTTGGTCATTTAATGGGTGCTATATGTGGTATTGCCTTTGGCTTTTATTTTATGTAAGGAGAATGTATGATGAATAAATTAATTGAAAATAATAAATATCTACAATTCACTAAGTTAAATGAATATAATAATTTAATTCATTTCTATACTAAGAAACCTTTTTCTTTAACTTATGAGGAATATCAAGAAGATAAAGAAAAATTTCTTAAAAGTTTAAATACTATATCACCAATCAAAATTAAAACTTGTATCTTAGCTAATCAAGCTCATACAACAAATATTGCTAAAGTAACCTTAGACAATTTAAATGATGATTTTCTAAATACTGATGGCCTTATTACTAATTTAAAAGATGTGTGTTTACTTACTAAAACAGCAGATTGCCAAGCTATTCTTTTATATGATTCAGTAAATAAAGTAATTGGTAATATTCATTCTGGTTGGAAAGGTACTCTAAATAAAATAATTATGAATGCTATAAATATTATGACTAACGATTATCATTCTAAACCTGAAGATATTATAGTTTGTATATGTCCTAGTATCTTAAAATGCTGTTTTGAAGTTGATTATGAAGTTGTTGAATCTTTTAAAAATAATTTTTCTAATATCGATGAAGATATTTACTTAGGTGAAATTAAAGATAATAAACAAAAATATTACATTGATACAGTTAATATAAATAAAAAAGTTCTTCTTTCTTTAGGTTTAAAAGAAGAAAATATTATTACTAGTGATCTATGTACTAAATGTCAACATGATTTATATCATTCATATCGTTATGATAAAACAGAAGGTCGTAACATTGCTGCTATTATCTTAAAATAGTTATTTTAAAAAAGATTATAAAAGTGTTATAATCTTTTTAGTTATTGCCCCATAGCCAAGCGGTAAGGCATCAGGCTCTGACCCTGACATTTCGTAGGTTCGAATCCTACTGGGGCAACCATTAAGTATTATAATCCCTGAAATAGGGGATTTTTTAATTTGTTAAGGAGGTATAGTATGAAAGATTTATTAAAAACTAATAATCATATATATGGTTATACTAATGAGTTCTTTACGATACCTCTAACACCTAAATTAGTTGATGTCGCCATAACTCTTGCTGAAACTGATTACCAACTATCATCTCACTTAACTAGTATTAATCCAGATTATATAATTCCATCTTCTAAATCTTTTTATGAAAGCAAATTTAAATTACATGATATTCCCTATGCTAGTGATTTAATGATTAAAACAAATTTACAAGATAGAAAAGTATCAGGAATAGATGAATTAATAAAACTTTATAATGAGTCAGGTACTTTAATAAGTCCTTATAAAGTACCAATTAGGTATGTTGATAAATCATATCTATATGGTACTATTTCTTTTCAAATACCTAATATTTTAGAAGAAAACTTTTTAAAACAAATTAGTTTATTTGTTAGATGGATTGAACTAAGTAAACAAACAACTATTTTTAGTCCCGTTAGTTATGTTCATGAATTAATGCATTTAGAACTAACTCGTATTAAAGGTTCCATAACCAATTACTTACATAGTGAACTATTAAGTATTTTTATTGAATTAGTTTATGCTTATGAGAATAATGAAAATGGTATTTTACTAAGACAAGTCTTAATTAACAGATTAAATTATTTTCTTTATGAATTTGATAATCTCTTTAAATATTATTATGAAAAGGAGAAGGGGTTAGATGAATATCAAGCAGCTATCTCCAGTAAATATTTAGTTTCTATCTTAATGGCTTTAAATTTATTTGATTTATATACTCATAGTAATAATTCTGTAAAAAAAGAAATAATAAACAAGATTCAACAAGTCTTAGACGGTACTAAGCAATTAGAAGATATCTTAAATGAATTAGATATCTCATATGATAATAGTCTTGATTATAATCTTTTTCAAAAACAATTACAATTATAAAACATGTTATAATAAAAATAGGAGGAACTATTATCTATGTTCAATATTAAAAATCTTTTTAATTCAAATAATATAAGTGATATTATTATCCATAAAAAAATAGCTGTTGATAAAATAATATCTGTCTTAAAATATGTTGATTTTACCGAAGCCATAATTCTTCCTGATGGAATGGAATATCAACAATATGAAAAAGTATTTAAACAATATCGAGTAAATAAAAATAATATTAATCATGACAAAAAATATCTTAAATGGTTTATTATTAACCAAGAACAAGTTAATATTCTTGCATCATTTCAAGAACCTATTACTCTATATATCTTTATAAGTCGTGATGAAGCAGTCAAACAAAAATTTCTTCAAAAATTCAACTTACCATGGCGTCAAATAAAGAAATATTTTTATAATAATCAAATAGATATCATTATTGATTATGATAATTATGAAGAATCAACTTATATATCTCTTAATTCCCAGTTATATGATAAAGAACAAATAAAAAAGTTATTGTCCTAAAAAAACAATAACTTTTTATTTATGAACTAATACTAAAGTACCTTTTTCTACATTATCAAATACTTCTGGTGTAATATCTGGTGGCATATTAATACAACCATGACTACCACCTTTATGATAATAATCAACATCTCCAAAGTGTCCATTCTGCCAACTAGCATCATGAATACCTTCACCACCATTATATGGCCCAAAGTAATTAACAAAAGTTCTATAACCTGTACCAACTAAATAAGTATCTCTTCTAATAGCATTAATTTTAAAGTAACCTTCATCTGAAGGAGTACTATCTTTTCCTGTTACTACATCAGTTGTTAAAATAACCTTACCATCACTAATAATCTCTAATTGTTGTAAACTTAAATCGATATTAATAACTTTACCTTCTATAATCCTACAATCACTTTTATTAATATAGCCAAAGTCATCTCCAACACTAACTAAATATCTTGTTTCATCTTCAGAGTATACTTTTCCACCTTCATATTTAGAAACAACACCTTTTTGATAACCATCACCATCATATAAATAAGAATCATTTTTAAGATACACAAAACGATAAAAATCACCAAATAACATACAAGTTTCTTTTACATAATCTCCAGATACATAACCATCTTGACCATTATAATCAATATGATACCAACCATTATCACATTTCTCGATAACTTTATATTTTCTATTTCCACTTATTAAACCAATTTTATCATAATCTGTTCCATTACCACTTCTAACATTTAACTTAGTAGTAGGTTCAATAGCTAATTCTACTTGAGGTAAAACACTATATATTACATTATTTTCTTCATCATAATTAACATCTAGTAATTGAATATATTGTCCTGATACAAAACCAACTATACCATTATAATTAACTAAGTACCAATCATTTTCTGTTCTACCATATATTCCAATATTAGTTCCATTTTTCATATATGTAATTACATCATGATTAGTCCCAGGACCTTTTCTAATATTAAGTTCTGCTATACTTACCGCACGTCCATTAATACCAACTATTTGCCATGGATTATTATAAGCAATAATATCATTAATACTACCTTCAATAATATAACCATAATTATTTATTAAAGATACATCATTACTTAATTGGGTAATATTATCTGTAAATGTAATAACATCATCATTATTAGTTGTTGTTTCTTCAGTAGTTGTAAATGTTTCAGTTTCTTGTGTTACAAATGTATTTTCTAAAGTATCAGTAATTATTTGATCTTCCGTACCTTGTGGATAATTAGCTGGTAATTCAGGAAACATATTTTCTACTTCAGGATATTCTCTATTAGGATCTATTTGTTCACCTGTATTAAAGATAATCTCCCCACGTTTTGGTTCGTTATTTTTAAGGGCTTTTTGATCACCTAATGTCTTTATTACACCAACCGTAGAAGTAAGAATTACGACCACATTTCCTGTAATTAATAATTTTAATAATTTATTTTTTAATTTTAAATTTTTCAAAAAAAATCACCTTTCTTGGAAAGACAAGCTAATCTTACTACACCAGTAAAAGAAAGTCAAAAACAAATATCATTTCTTCATAAAATTTGACTTCCTTAAAACCATATATTAAAATTTATCTGTTAGTTTTATTAAAAAGGTGATTTATATGCAAAACGGAGTTTTAATCATCAATAAAGAAAAAGGTATGACGAGTCGTGATGTTGTTAATGTTTTAACTAAAATTTTTAATACGAAAAAAATTGGTCATACTGGTACTTTAGATCCCATTGCTGAAGGAGTTTTAGTTATCTGTCTTGGTAAATGTACTAAGTTATGTGAACTATTAACTAGTAAATATAAAGAATATATTGCTACCATTAAACTTGGTATTGCTACTGATACTTTAGACATAACTGGTAATATTCTTAAAGAAGCTAAATATGAAGTAACTGAAAAACAAATTAAAGAAGTCTTAAATTCTTTCTTAGGTAAAAGTATTCAAGAAGTACCTATCTATTCTGCTGTTAAAGTAAAAGGTAAAAAATTATATGAGTATGCTAGAGCTAAAGAGGAAGTAACTTTACCTAAAAGAGAAATCGAAATAAAAAGTATTGAACTATTATCTTTTAAAGATAATGAAATAACTTTTAAAACAACCGTATCTAAAGGAACTTATATTAGATCTTTAATTAATGATATCTGTTTAAAACTAAATACTGTTGGTACTATGTCATCACTTATTAGAACTAAACAAGGTGAGTTTACTATTGAAGACTCATATACCTTAGATGATATTAAAAATAATAATTATCAAATATTATCTATTGAAGAAGTTTTATTTAATATAGAAACAATTACTATTGATGAAACTTTATATAATAAAATTAAAGATGGAGCAATTATTGATAAGATTTTTAAATCTGATTTAGCTTGTCTTAAATATCAAGATAAAATAGTAGCTATATATCAAACTTATGCTAAAGATAATAATAAAGCTAAACCATATATAATGTTTATTTAAATAAATAAAGAGGGGGTTTTATATGCGTGAAATAACTAATGCTACAACTGAACAATTAATTAAATTTACTACCTTTAATGGTTTATACACTGAAGATGTAATGCGTAAATTACAAAAACAATTACAAGTAGAAAAAGAAGTTGGTAGAAATAAACCATACTATCGTGCATATTTAAATATAGTTAAAAAATCAGCTAATTTAATCAAAGCACTTGGTCTTGAAGATCCATTTACTAAATGTAGTTTCTTTTACTATTTATTATGGTTAGGAATGTTTAGTAAGAATCAATCATTTACTTTTAATGAACAAGAACGTATTTCTGATATATCAGCTTTAGGAGCTGACATTATGTTAGGTAAAGCTGCTTGTTTAAATAACTCTGATATGTTAAGTCGTCTTTTACGTGCAACGGGAACCGAATCATATATTATTGGTTGTGATGTACCTGATATTAAAGCTAATCCAACTACAAGTTCTTCCAGCTATCTAGATTTTATCGAAGAATGTGAAAATAATCGTGATTTTGCTTCTTTAAACTTATTTGCTTATGGTAATCATGCTTTATCTATCTTTGCTTATCAAAATACTTATTATCTTGCTGATCCTACTAATTTAACTTTCTTAAGTATTACTGATTTCCTAGAAGCTACATATGCTAGCGAAAAAGTTAAAGCTATCTTAAAACCAGCAGTATCATTAGTTTTAGAAGATGTAGATCCTAAACACTTTAAAGATATAATAATTAGATCATTTATATATAGTGATAGTAAACCAATTAATACTGACTTCATTAATCATCATTCTGATATTAGTAAAGTCTTGATTGCTCAAAATATTAATACCATAAATCATTTCTATGAATCTATAAAACCAGAAATAGATATTGTTTGTAAAACCTTAAAATAATATATAATAAGATAATACTTGCTATTTTAAACAATATCTGTTATATTATCTAAGTAAGTTTATTCTTGGTTAGGAATTCTCCGTATCCTTACTATGATTAAACGGTTATATAAATAAAGGAGGAATTTATAATGGCTATTTCAAAAGAAAGAAAAGCAGAATTAGTTAAACAATTTGGTAAGAATGAAAAAGATAGTGGAGCTACAGAAGTTCAAATCGCTATTCTTACAGAAGAAATTAATAACTTAACTGAACATTTGAAGACTCATATTCATGATTTCCATTCAAAAAGAGGACTTCAAATGATGGTTGGTAAAAGACGTAGTTTACTAGATTATTTAAGAAAAAATGATGTAGTAAGTTATAGAAAAACTATTGAAGCCCTTGGCTTAAGAAAATAGTAAAAAGTAGGCACTTATTTTTAAGTGTCTTTTTTTCGGAAAAAGAGGTAAGTAGAAAATGAGTAAAAAAGTTTTTGAATTAGATTTTCTAAGTAAGAAAATCACTATTGAAACTGGTGAATTAGCTAAACAAGCTAATGGATCAGTTTTAGTAAGATACGGAGATACAGTTATTTTAACTGCCGCTGTAATGGGACATACACCAATTACTCAAGATTTCTTCCCATTAACAGTTTTATATCAAGAAAAATTATATTCAGTAGGTAAAATACCTGGTGGTTTTATTAAAAGAGAAGGAAGACCTACTGATCAAGCAACTTTAACTGCAAGATTAATTGATCGTCCTATAAGACCAATGTTTGATGAAAACTTCCGTAATGAAGTTCAAGTAATTAATACCGTTTTATCTGTTGATCAAGATAATTCTCCAGAAATGGCAGCTTTACTTGGTTCATCACTAGCATTATGTATAAGTGATATTCCATTTGATGGTCCAGTAGCTGGTGTTATAGTTGGTAAAATAGGTAAAGAATATATTATTAATCCAAGTGTTGAACAATCAGAACAATCTACTATTCATTTAACTGTTGCTGGTACTAAAGAAGCCATCTGTATGGTTGAAGCTGGTTCTAAAGAAGTATCAGAAAAAGAAATGTTAGAAGCTTTAATGTTTGGTCATGAATATATTAAAAAGTTATGTGAATTCCAAGAAAGTATTGTTAAAGAAATTGGTAAACCTAAAGTTGAAGTTGAATTAGCTAAGATTGATGAAAATCTTGAAAAAGAAGTTAAAGAATTTGCTACAGAAAGAATGTATGAAGCTTTATCTTCTGATAAACCAAAATTAGAAAAATATGCGGAGATTGATGCTGTTAAAGAAGATACTTTAGAAAACTTTGCGGAAATATATGGTGAAGCCGAAAATATTGATGAAATTCTAGCGCAAGTTAAGAAAGTTGTTGATAGTATTGAAGGCTTAGTTGTCCGTCGTATAGTAAATAAAGATAAGAAGAGAATTGATGGCCGTGGTATGAAAGAAATTCGTCCATTATCAGCCATGATTGACTTATTACCAAGAACTCATGGTTCTGCTGTATTTACCAGAGGTGAAACTCAAGCTTTAGCAACAACAACATTAGGATCTTTAGAAGAAAACCAAATCCTAGATGGTTTAGGTTTAGAAGACTCAAAAAGATTTATGTTACATTATAACTTCCCACAATTCTCTGTTGGTGAAGTTGGTCGTTATGGTTCACCAGGACGTCGTGAAATCGGTCATGGTGCTCTAGGTGAAAGAGCTTTACTACAAGTAATGCCAGATGAAAAAGAATTCCCATATACAGTTCGTGTTGTATCAGAAATCTTAGAGAGTAATGGATCATCATCACAAGCTACTATTTGTGCTGGTTGCTTAAGTTTAATGGCTGCTGGTGTTCCAATTAAA
>CANPXB010000029.1 GCA_947585595.1 uncultured Bacilli bacterium | reverse complement strand
CATCCCACGGTACATCTAAAATTACTTCTTGATCATCTTTACCAATAAACAAACCAGTTTTTCCCTCACCACCATTAATACTTACTACAATATCTTCAACAGTAAAATAATGATCTTTCCAAGGACTAGCTAATAGTTCTTCATAAGTAAGAATTTCAGTTTTAAAATTTTCAGGATTAGTATCATTAATATTTTCATAACTAAGACAATATTTTCCCTCTATCTCTTCGTAGTTATGATCTTTATTTAATATACAATTTCTATCTGCTTGGACGAAATAAAGTATCCCGTCTTTTTCCCAATAATCATAACCACCAATATAAGGTGTGGTATTTGAAAGAGTAATACTATATTTAAGAGTTATGGGGCTTTTTAAAGTTTCTCCATTGCCTTGTTTATTTATAATTATTTGATTATTAGGGTTAGCGGTATAATTATGTGGAATATATGCTTTAGTTATCATCGGTATAGTAATAAAACTAAATATTAAACATATAAATAATAAAAGCTTATTATACTTCATACTTCAAACTCCTATTCTTCTCTTAATATTTTATCATTATTAAAATTTTATTGTCAATTTAGGCGTCCTTTGTTTACGATGAGGTGTAAAAACATTATTTACAATTGATATTAATAGTTGTAAAATTAAATGCTTTTAAGATATAATACGTTTACAACTATTAATTGATATTAGGTGATTAGATGAAAAGAATAATTGGTTTTTTTGATACTATCGCTCACGAAGAACTACCCTTTTTAACTCAATTAAGTGTCGTATATGAAGAAGATGGTAAGTACTTTATTCAATATCAATTATCAAAGCAGTTCTTTGCTTTAACAACCATTGTTTGTGATTTAAAGAAAAAGGAAGATATTGAAGCTGAAGTTCAAACTTATTTAAGTCAAGGAGTTAGTACAATTAATGAGCGTTTAGGAAATTATACTAATAATGATGATTTACCAGGTAATAAGTATTATTTTAAAGAAGTTAGTAAAGAAATATTAACTGCTCCTGGTTTTTATCCAGTTACAAGTTTTAAAACTTATGTAGATGATGATATTAAGATAAATGAAGAAAGTCCGGTATATGCTTTTGCTGTTGATAGTACAGAAGCTTTTGTTGGTAATAAAAATTATATTTATAAACAAGTGGAAATGTTATTAGAGTATCCAACTAGTGAAGAAGAATGTTCTTTTAAAATAGATATGTTATATGATTTAGAAAGATATGATGAATTAAGTGATGAAGTTGATCGTAATATAAAATATTTTAGTGATTCTAGTAATAAAGAAGACTGGATAAAGAGAAAAGAAGAAGGTCAAAGGCTTAAACTAGTTTATCAAAGAATAAAACATAGTTGTTAAGGAAGCGAGAGCTTCTTTTTTATTTGCTTTTTTGACATAATTAACTATAATATTAACCAAGGTGATTTTATGAGCGTTATGACGCAAGAAAAAGAAGAGTTAATAAGCGATATTAAAGGTATGAAAAGTGGTTCAATTGAACAAATGGCTTTAGTTACCTATTATAGTTTAAGTTCATATTTTAAAGCATTATTAGCTTTTGGCAGAAAAAGTAATGTAACAAAAGATAATTTAAGAGTTATTAAGGAAATGTATCATATTTTAAGAAAAGAAAATGCTTTATTAAATTTTATTTTAAGAAATGTTGATAGAATAGATGTTGATGCAGCTTCAAATGTAGTAGAAATGTTAGATTCGTTAAATGATAAAACAGTAGAATATTATTATGATGTTATTGAAGAAGTGGAAGATGCTTGTGAATGTAATGAGGAAAGACGTGGTAGTCGTCCAAGAAAGAATTTCCCTACTCTTACTCAAACTGATAGTTATGAAAAAGAAGTTATTGCCTTAGGAGAAAACTTAGATAGTTTAAAAGGATTTTTAGATTATGAACCAGAGTTTTGGTCTTTTATAAAACCATATACTAGAACAGCTAATGTTAATTTGGAACTAATGTCAGGAATGTTTTATGTTGTCCCAATCACTGATCAAGATAATATTGTTTGTGGAGTTAGTTTATTAGCTCCCGAAGTTGTTGATTTAAAATCAGCTTTATTAGCAATTCAAATATATGAAAAAGCTTATAGAATTTATCAATTACGTGGTAAGACTTATCAGAAGGTTGAAGATACACCATCTGATTTGCCAAGACAATATGAAGAAGAATTTTTACCAAGTAAGTTACAAATGGCTTTTAATAGAAAAAATGTGAATTAGATTCACATTTTTATTTGGTTTTCATCTTCAATTTCAACAGGAGTTAAAGCTTTTAGAAATTCTTCTTCAATCGAACTACGAAAAGCACGAGCAAGAATTAAAGCTTGATTTATTTTGTCACCATCCATTTTAGTAAAGTCAATTTCTAAAGGACCAGTTGGTAATGATGGAGTTTTGGCAATAACAAATTCACGCATGAATTCACGAATAGCACGACCATTACCTTCTCTAAAAGGATGAGTATTAAGCAAATAAACATAATAAGCAGCTAAGAAGGATGCTAGTTCAGGAAGATAAGAAATTCTTTGAACTTCTTCATTCATCATTCTTAAGTCTTCTTCTAGATAACGATCAATCATACTAACTTCAGCAAAGTAAGAATGATTTTTAGCCATATAAACAGTACGATACTCTCCTGCCCAATCATAAATATCAGAGAAGATATAGCGATGAATATCACATAAATGTTTTTTATCAAAATTACCCTTTATGGGATTTTCGTATAACTCAACTAGTTTTTCAAAGGAAACTTCAGCTTCTTTTTCATGAAGTTCGTCATTGTCAGTAATACCAAATTTGTTTATTAAAGTATCAGTTCCTGGATATAAATATGATTCCCATAAACGCATATATTCTTCAGGAAATTCATTTCTTTCGGCCATTATTTCCACCTCTTTTTAAAACTAGTTTCATCCCACTAGAAGTTGTAAGGTTATGCTTTTGACGATAACTATTTACAAATTCTGGTTTAACATATATACGATCTATTCGTAAACTAGCTAAAGCTTGAGCAATTGCTTTTTCTTTTTTTGTATTTTCCATATCAACCATATCCCAATTTCATTTTATCACTTTAAATTTTTGATAGCAATATGATTTTAGGCAAGAAAAAAGATGTAATTTCTTACATCTCTTAACTTAATTCTTCAGCTAAATCTTTTTCAACAGAAGCAGCTTGTTCTAATTCAACAACTTCTTCTTTTAATTCAGCATCATCCATAAATTGTTCTTCTAAGAATTCGCTTGGTTCATCGCTCATAAATTCTTTTTCAAGAATCATTTCAATATTACTATATTGTTTAGCTCCGGTACCAGCAGGAATTAATTTACCGATGATAACGTTTTCTTTTAAGCCACGTAATTCATCAACTTTACCTTTAATAGCAGCTTCAGTAAGAACTCTTGTAGTTTCTTGGAATGAAGCAGCTGATAACCATGAATCAGTTTCTAATGATGATTTAGTTATACCAAGCATTACTGGACGTCCAGTAGCAGGAACACCACCATTTAAGATAACTGGCTTATTAGCTTCATTGAAATCATGTAATGATACAGATAGACCTTCAACAAGATCAGTATCGCCACCATCAACGATTTTCATCTTAGAAATCATACGACGAACGATAACTTCGATATGTTTATCAGAGATATCAACACCTTGTGATTTATAAACTTTTTGAATTTCTTTTAAGATATAGCTTTCAGCTGTAATTGGGTCAGTAACAGCAAGTAATTCTTTTGGACTTACAGATCCTTCAGTTAATTGTTCACCAGCTACTACTTCTTGACCAACTTCAACACGAACTTTAGCATTATATAATGTTGTATGTTCACGAGATTCAACATCGTTTTCAACAACAATTTTATGTTTGCCGTTAGCATTTTCAATACTTACTACTTTACCAGTAATTTCAGATATTGTAGCTTTAGCTTTTGGATTACGAGCTTCAAATAATTCTTCAACACGTGGAAGACCTTGAGTGATATCGGCGTCACCACCATGCGCAACACCTCCTGAGTGGAATGTACGCATTGTAAGTTGAGTACCAGGTTCACCAATTGATTGAGCAGCCATAACACCAACAGCTTCACCAGTTTCAACGACATTACCAGTAGCAAGGTTACGACCATAACATTTTTGACAAACACCATATTGGCTCTTACATGTTAAAGCACTTCTAATTTCAACTTTCTTGATTCCGGCTTTAACAATTTTCTTAGCAATATTTTCAGTAATTAATTCATTCTTATCAATAATTAATTCTTTAGTTTCTGGATTGATTACTTTAGTAGCAGTAAATCTTCCAACGATACGATCTTCTAAAGATTCAATAACTGTACCTACTTTTTCATCAATAAAGTCACTAACTTCAATACCAGAGATAGCGCCACAATCTTCTTCTTTAACAATGATATCTTGTGCTACGTCAACTAAACGACGAGTCATATATCCAGAGTCAGCAGTACGTAAGGCAGTATCGGCAGAACCTTTACGAGCACCATGTGTACTTAAGAAGAATTCGGATACGTTTAAGCCTTCAATGAAGTTAGATTTAATTGGGATTTCAACTGGTTGACCATTTGGTTTAGCCATTAAACCACGCATACCAGCAAGTTGAGTAAAGTTTCCAGCGTTACCACGAGCTCCAGAGTTCATCATCATGAAGATTGGGTTCTTATGGTCACCATCAGAAATTTGTTTTAATTCTTCCTCAACTTCATCTTTAGTATTATTCCATACTTGAATAACATTGTTAAATCTTTCTTCTTCAGTAATTAAACCTCTTTGATATTGTTTATTAATCTTATCAACTTTAGCTTGACCTTCTTCAATCTTATCGTTTTTATCTTTAGCTTCAACGATATCGAAAGCTGAAACAGTAATACCAGCTATTGTTGAATATTTGAATCCTAAATCTTTCATTGCATCTAGAACAGCTGATGTTTCAGTTGTTTTATAACGTTTAAAGATTTGGGCAATAATTTGTGATAAGTTTTTCTTAACAAATGGCGCAACTGGTTCCATCTTAGCAATTTCTTCTTTAATATTTGTACCCATTGGTAAGAAGAATTTGCTTGGAGTTATGTTTTCAATGTTTTCTTTACTTGCTTCATTAATATAAGGGAATGAATCAGGTAAGATTTCATTGAAGATTAATTTACCAGCTGTTGTTACAAGATATTTGTTTCTTTGTTCATCAGTAAATAATTTATATTTAAATGAACTAACTGGAATAGCAATTCTTGTATGAAGAGTTATTTCTCTTCTTTCATAAGCCATAATAGCTTCATTTGAATTTTTATATACTTTACCTTCGTTTTCTTCACCAGGTTCTTCAATAGATAGATAGTAGTTTCCTAATACCATATCTTGTGATGGTGTAACGATTGGTTTACCAGATTTTGGATCTAGGATGTTTTGCGCACCTAACATTAGAAGACGAGCTTCAGCTTTAGCTTCTTCTGATAATGGTACGTGAACAGCCATTTGGTCACCATCGAAATCGGCATTGAATCCTGTACAAACTAATGGGTGAAGACGAATAGCTTTACCACCAACTAGTTTTGGTTCGAAGGCTTGAATACCTAATCTATGTAATGTTGGAGCACGGTTTAACATTACTGGATGTTCAGTAATGCAATCTTCTACAACATCCCATACACATTCGTCACGACTTTCAATTAGCTTTTTAGCTCCTTTAATATTATGAGCTAGACCTCTTTCAACTAAGCCATGAATAACATGTGGTTTAAATAGCTCTAGAGCCATTTCTTTTGGAATACCACATTGATACATTTTTAAGTTTGGTCCGACACAGATAACTGAACGACCTGAGTAGTCAACACGTTTACCAAGTAAGTTTTGACGGAAACGACCTTGTTTACCTTTTAACATACTTGATAAAGATTTAAGTGGACGATTACCAGCAGCAGTAATACTACGACCACGGCGACCATTATCAAATAATGAGTCAACTGCTTCTTGTAACATACGTTTTTCGTTTTGAACAATAATTGTTGGAGCATTAAGCTCTAATAATTTCTTTAAACGATTATTTCTATTAATTATTCTTCTGTATAAATCATTTAAGTCAGATGTTGCAAAACGACCACCATCTAATTGAATCATTGGTCTGATATCTGGTGGAATTACAGGAAGAGCTTCAAGAATCATCCATTCAGGTTTATTTCCTGATTCTTCAAAGGCTACTAAGCAATCTAAACGTTTTACTAAACGAATACGTTTTTGACCAGTAGTGTTTTCTAATTCTTTTCTTAAGTTAGCCACTTCTTCAGAAACATTAACTTCTTTTAATAATTCTTGAATAGCTTCAGCACCCATACCTACTTTGAAGGTGTTACCATATTTTTCATAGTAAGCACGATATTCTTTATCAGATAGAGTTTGTTTTTTCTCTAAAGGAGCTTGTCCTGGATCTATAACAACGTAACTTACGAAGTATAATACTTCTTCTAGATCACGTGGAGACATATCTAGAACTAATCCCATTTTAGAAGGTACACCTTTAAAGAACCAAATATGTGAACATGGAGAAGCTAGTTCAATGTGTCCCATACGTTCACGTCTAACTTTTGAACTAGTAACTTCTACACCACATCTATCACAAATAACATTTTTATATCTTAATCTCTTGTATTTACCACAAGAACATTCATAATCTTTAGTTGGACCAAAGATCTTTTCACAGAATAATCCATCACGTTCAGGTTTTAATGTACGATAATTGATTGTTTCTGGTTTTTTAACTTCACCATAAGACCAACTTCTGATTTTTTCAGGAGATGCAATTCCTATTTTGATACCTTTAAAGCTATTAGCATCTATCATAGATCTTCACCTTCCTCTTCTACTACTTCGTCCCCAGGATAATCAATATCATCTAGACTATCTTCGAATTCATCGTCTTCATCTAGTTCTTCTTCTGGGTTATATTCTTCGGTAGGTTCTTCTGGTTCTGGAATTTCATCCAGTTCTTTACCTATCTCATTTACTGTAACAGTTTCTTCTTCATCTTCATGTTCTAGATCTTGAATATCAACTAATTCATCATTATCATTAATTACTTGAATATCTAGACCTAAAGCTTGGAATTCTTTTAATAATACACGGAAGCTTTCTGGAATACCAGCTTGACTAACAGTCTTACCTTTAACCATCGCTTCATAGATCTTAACACGTCCTACGACATCATCTGATTTAACAGTTAAGATTTCTTGTAAGACATGAGCAGCACCATAAGCATATAATGCCCAAACTTCCATTTCTCCAAATCTTTGTCCACCGAATTGAGCTTTACCACCTAATGGTTGTTGTGTAACCATTGAGTATGGTCCAGTTGAACGAGCATGTAATTTATCGTCAACCATGTGGTGTAATTTGATCATGTACATAACACCAACTGATACTCTATTTTCGAATGGTTCACCAGTACGACCATTGTATAGAATAGTCTTACCATCTGGATCAATACCAGCAGCTTTAAGTTCAGCACTAATATCATCCATTGTCGCACCATCAAAGACTGGTGTTGCATAATGTAATCCTAATTTTTTACCAGCCATACCTAAGTGTAATTCTAGGATTTGGCCGATGTTCATACGAGATGGAACACCTTGTGGATTTAATACGATATCTACTGGAGTACCATCAGGTAAGTATGGCATATCTTCTTCTGGTAAGATTAGAGAGATAACACCTTTGTTACCATGACGTCCTGACATTTTATCGCCGACTTGAATCTTACGTTTTTGAATAATGTATACACGGACAATTTTTGAAACACCAGCAGGTAATTCGTCTGAGTTTTCTTTAGTATAAATCTTAACATCGTGAACAATACCACCTGCTCCATGGTCAACTCTTAATGAAGTATCTCTTACTTCACGAGTTTTTTCACCAAAGATAGCATGTAATAATTTTTCTTCACTAGTTAATTCTTGAACACCTTTTGGTGTTACTTTACCAACTAAGATATCACCATCTTTAACTTCAGTACCAATTCTAACGATACCATTAGCGTCAAGATTTTTACGAGCATCTTCACCAACATTTGGAATATCTCTAGTGATTTCTTCTGGTCCTAATTTTGTATCACGACAATCTATGTCATAATGTTCAATATGTAGAGATGTATAAACATCTTCTTTAACTAATCTTTCATTTAAAACAACAGCATCTTCATAGTTATATCCATTACAAGTCATGAAAGCAATAACCATATTTTTACCTAAAGCTAATTCTCCATGATCTGTTGATGGACCATCAGCGATAACTTCACCTTTATGAACTTTATCACCTTTTTTTACAAGTGGATGATGATTAATATTAGATGCATCATTACTTCTTTCGAAGTTAGCTAAGTAATATGTATCTTCGCCACCGGCTGTTTTAACAAGAATCTTTTTACCATCAGCGTATTCAACAACACCATCGCCTTTACAAACGATAGTAGATCCTGAATCACGAGCAGCAATATATTCCATACCTGTTCCGACAATTGGAGCTTCTGTTGTAAGAAGTGGAACAGCTTGACGTTGCATGTT
Source organism: uncultured Bacilli bacterium (assembly GCA_947585595.1). Taxonomy (GTDB): domain Bacteria; phylum Bacillota_I; class Bacilli_A; order RF39; family UBA660; genus Coprovivens. Next base: position 11,653 of record CANPXB010000029.1, on the reverse strand, counting down.
GGCACCCATTAGGGCACGAGTGGCATCGTCGTGTTCTAGGAATGGAATACAGCTTGTAGTAATAGATACGATTTGGTTAGGAGCTACGTCAACAAAATTAACTTTTTCCTTTTCAACCATAACTGTATCGCCATTTAAACGAGCGATAACTTTATCATCAACAATTTTATTATCTTTATCGATATCTAAAGTAGCTTGTGAAATATAGTAATCTGCTTCTTCGTCAGCAGTTAAATATACTATTTCATCAGTTAATTTAGAATCAACTACTTTACGATATGGAGTCATAATGAAACCATATTCATTTATTTTAGCGTATGAAGCTAGTGATGTAATAAGACCGATGTTTTGTCCTTCTGGTGATTCAATAGGACAAATACGACCATAGTGACTAGGGTTAACGTCACGTACTTCCATACCAGCTCTTTCTCTTGAAAGACCACCTGGGCCTAAGCAAGATAGACGACGCTTATCAGTTAATTCAGCAATTGGATTAATTTGATCCATGAATTTTGATAATTGAGAACTACCGAAGAATTCTTTTAAACAAGCTGTTACTGGACGAATATTAATTAATGTTTTTGGTGTAACAGTTTCTATTTCTTGAGTAGTCATTCTTTCTCTAATAACTCTTTCCATACGTGACATACCAACGCGGAATTGAGTTTGAACTAGTTCACCTACTTGACGAACACGTCTATTTCCTAAATGGTCGATTTCATCATCATAACCTATACCATATTGTAAATTTAAATAATAAGATACAGATGCATAGATATCAGAAATTGTTAAACGACGTGAGTCAATTGTTTGATCATTACCAATAATACGATGAATGATTGTTTCATCATCTTTATCATATACTTTGATTTCTTGAACTTTATTATATTCATCTAGTTCTTCATTGATCATTACTTCATGAACACCATAACCATTTTCAAATAAAGGACGAATATTTTCAAGAATTTCTTTTGTAATTACAGTTCCTTCTGGAACAACTATTTTTCTTCCATCTTTAATAGGTTCAGCAATTTTTTGACCTAATAAACGAGCTAAGACATTTAGTTTTTTGTTAAATTTATAACGACCAACTTTTTGTAAGTCGTAACGGAATTTATCAAAGAATCTAGTGATTAATTGGTTCTTAGCTGAATCTAGTGTTGCTGGTTCACCTGGTCTTAATTTTTCATAAATTTCAATTAAAGCTTCATCAGAGTTTTTAGTACTATCTTTTTCTAAAGTATTTAGTAAGTATTTATCTTCACCAAAGACATTTAAGATGTCTTCATTAGATGATAAACCTAAGGCTCTTAAGAAAGCAGTAATTGTTACTTTACGAGTTCTATCAATACGAACATAGAAGATATCTCGAGCATCTAGTTCATATTCTAACCAAGTACCTTTGTTAGGGATTATTTCTCCGGAAATAATCTTACGACCGTTTTTATCAATTTCTTTTTTGTAGTAAACAGATGGACTTCTTACTAATTGAGAAACGATAACACGTTCAGCACCATTAATAATGAAAGTACCAGCTTCAGTCATTAATGGTAAATCACCAAGGAATATTTCTTGTTCTTTAACTTCACCTGTTTCGTGAATAAATACACGAGCTTGAACTTTTAAAGGAGCAGCATAGTTTACCATACGCTCTTTAGCTTCTTTAACTGTGTATCTAGGAGATTCAAAATAGTAATCACCTAATTCAAGTGAAATATTACCAGTGAAACTTTCTACAGGAAATAAATCTTCAAATACTTCCTTGATTCCTTCTTCTAGAAATCTTTGGTATGATTTCTTTTGTATTTCTAATAAGTCTGTAAGTTCTAAGGTGTTTTTGATTCTAGAGAATGTTTTTCTTTCTCTATGATCGCCAAATTTTGCCATTTTTGCCATTTTTTTGTTTCACCCCTATACCTAATTTTTTGTTTTAATTCCAGACAAAAAACAATATGTCACCAATTTATAATTGTAAGTGATGTAAAGTTTGTTGTCAACGTTTTTCGGCCTTTATAATATAAAAACCTTTGCTTTTTTCGACTACCTCACATTTATAAGTTTCCTCTAAATGTTTTAGGGTACTCTTTGCTCCTTGATCTTTTCTTATAACCATCCAGAGCTCACCATCCTCTTTAAGATAGTCTCTTGCTCCGTCTAAGATGTTGTAAACAATTTCTTTACCTGCTCTGATTGGGGGATTTGTTATAATTAAATCATATATATCAGTAATGCTTTCATAGACATTACTTTCTAACACTTGGACTAAACTAGAAACACTGTTGGCTTCAGCGTTCTTTTTCGCCAAGTGGAGAGCTCTTCGATTAACATCGCACAAAGTTGCCTTTGCACCTAAAATTTTGGCCATAGATATACCTAGTAAGCCATATCCACAGCCGACATCTAATATATTTAAATTATCATTATTAATATTTTTATGTTTAAATAAAGTTTCTAACAACAAATTACTACCATAATCTATTTTATCTTTTGAAAAAACTCCATTATCGCTATAAAAGGTTAAGGTATACCCTTTATACTTATAAATAATGGTACGAAGTTCACTTTTCAAATCAGGGTTATTAGTAAAATATTGTTCCAAAGAATCACCAGTTTCTTTTTTTAAGACATAATATATTTAATTATATATTTACTGACATGAAAAGTCAATAAAAGTAATTCTTATTGTACTTATTTTTGACAATTTTGCAAGTATATTTTAAAGAAAATAAAAAAAAGATTTATTTTTCAATAGTAAATAAATCTTTTTCTTCGATTTTTGTTTTAAAATATGTTACTTTTTCTGTCCAGTGTTCATCGACTCTTGTTTTAGTTCCATGAACATATGGTCCGGATAATATTAGAATAGCATTTGGATCATTCATATCAACTTCATAAGTTTCAATGATATTTTTTAAGGATAGTACATAAGCAATTATACCAGCTTCAAGAGTTGGAAACTTCATCCAACCATCATATCCTTTTTGACCACCTAAGTTATTACTATTAACAAATAAACTACTGGTATGAATTCCTGTTTCATGATAACTAATAGCTAAAGCTAAGGATTTTTCAATACCATACATATCACATATTTTTCCTAAATATTGATAAATAGTTAAACCATCAATAGTAATGACATTATCTACTAAGGTTCTTCTAGTTTCTACTTCTTCTGAAGCACGAATCTCACCAAGAGTACTACCATATTTTTCTGGGTTACGATAAATATCACGAACGTAATAAATAACACCAGCTTCAAAGCTATTAAATGGTTTAGCTTTACTACGATATTCATCTGGAACAATGATAAAATCTTTATTAAAAGTTTCATCAGTAAAGTTATTAGTTAACCTGTGAGCTATTTCTAAAGTTTTAGAAACATTTAAATTAAACTTTTGCGCATAATAGATGACAGTATTATCTTTTTGACGAGTCTCAGTTAGATTATTTAAATTAACAAAGAAAGGTCTTTCTGATAATTTAACGACATCGTCAACAGGATTTGGAGCACTAGTTTTAACGTTGACAATTTTAGCTATTCCTGATGATCTAACGGCAAAAATGTTTTCACGATCTATAGCAATAAAGACTCCGACAGCAATAATAAATAACAAAATCGGAATACTCATAATAACTTGTTTTCTAAGACGTAATTTATGTCTTCTTTTCGTCATACAAATTCTCCTTTTGTATGTATATAATTTTACTTGATAATTAATTTTTAGTCAAACTTAGTATCTTTTATGCACTTTAGGTAAGTGTCTATTAACAGTTTAGTTGACAGATACAAATATTATTTAAATTCTTTGGTAAAGTTACCGTTTTCAAAGATTAGGATTTCCCTACCATCTTCGGTAATACCAGTTATTTCTAAATCTTTGGTTCCAACCATAAAATCAACATGGTTTGTACAATCATTTAAATTGTTACTTTGTAATTCACGTTTTGACATCTTAAGACCATTTTCAATACATTCAGGGAATGAATCACCTAAAGCTAAATGGCAAGAAGCGTTTTCATCAAATAATGTTTCATAGAAGATAATATTAGATTTGGAAATAGATGAATCATATTCAACTAATGCTACCTCACCTAAACGATTGGAATTTTTACAACCAGAGATAATATTTTCTAAAATCTTTTGACCTTTTTTAGCATGACACTCAACAGCTTCGCCTTTTTCGAATTTAATAGAGAATTCATCAATAATATTATCTTGGTATGCTAATGGTTTACTAGAATAAACAATACCTCTAGCACTTTTACAGTCAGGAGATGTAAAGACTTCTTCAGTTGGAAAATTAACTAGAACTTCTTTTTTATTAGCTAGTTTTTCTTTACCAGAACACCAAACATGATTTTTAGGTAGATCTATTTCAAAATCAGTACCTAGGGAATTTTGATATCTTAGGGTTTTAAATTTATAAGCATTAAGTTTTTGACATCTTTCAGATAATTTAGTGATTTTTTTATCCCATAATTTTTCAGGATCATTTGAAACAATACCACATATTTCAAATATTTTATTCCATAAGTCTTTTTCTGGATCTTTACTATCGGGGAAGACTTCTTTAGCCCACTCAATTGTTGGAACGGCAGCAATGCACCATGGAACCATTGATTTAGCACGTAAATCATCAAATTCTTTTTGTGATTCATAACCATAAATAGTTAAAGCACTTAATTTATCGGGATCTACATCTTTCATAAGACCAGGTGTTTCTGATGCTAACATAACAAAAGCAGCGCCCTTTTTAGCATATTCATTCCATACTTGACGATTCCAAAATTTAGTTTTCTTTAAATCTTTTTCATCTAAATTAATTAAAGCTTCATGTTTTAGATAAGGATCAGAAGCATCAAAATAAATATCTTTAACCCCAATCTTATAAGCTTCCTGAGCTAGAATTCTTACAAAATCTCTTCTAGCTACATTATAACTTATGAGTAAAGGTTGATTTTTTTGCACTTTTAAACAAGTATTTAAAATAACATCAGCATATTTTATTAATAATTTATCCATATTTTCACCATCCGTTTGTTATTATACCATAAATTACCAATTCTATTCAGAAGATGAACAAAAGAAATAAACTAAATTATCTCTTATCTAAATTATTTAAATTACCATTTAAAGTTTTAACATGCCAACCAGTTAGTTCATCTTGATATGGTTCATAATAATCATTTAATAAATATATTTCTTTATTATAGTAGAAAGCAAAGGCTATTTCAGCAAATGAATTAGGACCAATATAATTATCGATACCATTCTTAGTTGCATTAACAATTAGAACTATTTCGTTTTGGGAATCGATGATACGATTAAAATGCGCACGAGAAGCAATTTCTTTAGGTTTACCTTCCATACATTCTATTGGTAATAAAACATTATAACCTTTTTCTTTTAAAGTATCAGCAACTTTTAAAATTTCTTTTTTAACTTTCATACTGCCACAAAGGACGATATTTTTCATAATACTCCCCTATTTAATAATTAATGTATCTTTACTATATTTTTTAACACATTTTAAGATATTATCTTTACAACCGATATCAAAGTAAAAATAAAATGGCGTATCAGTTAAAATAGTTACAGAGTACTTTTTAATAACAACAGCTTTAATCTTTGACCATTTAAAAGTAATTTTTATATCATAATATGAATCATTAGTTAAACCATCTTCATCTAAGATACATTCCCCTTTAAAACATTTAGTATGACGATAATAACGAATAGCAGTAAAACGGATTAGTTCAATAACTAAATAGATTAAATCAAAAAACATAATTAGAGAAAAGAACAAAGTACTACAACTACCACATGGTTTGGTTAAAAAGTAAATAATTGTGGCTAAAATAAACCAAAAGAAAAAATTAAGTAATAAATGAGGTAAAAAATTCAGTTTATTAGCATGACCTTTTTTTATAATTTGTTTACGATGACGAGCAACATTTAAAGTTTCATTATAAATAGCAAGATAATTTTTAGATAAATCACATTTAATCTTCATATATTCACATCCTTAAATATATTATAACTCTGAAAAAAAACGAATTTACTTTTTAATTAACATTAATTGACAACTTAACTAGATTTAAAGATTATTTTTTGCTACATTAATAGTGGTGATTGTATGGAATACATCGTTAATACTAATCCTTTAGTAATGAAAGTCAATTATGAAGAAATAAAGCAAATTGAGAATAAGATAAAAAATAAAGAAAGTTTAACAGAAGAAGAAGCTAATTATTTTTTAGACTTTGTTGTTTATGCGACAAGATGCAAGGTAGTTAAAGATTTTAATGAAACTTTTGAATATAAATGTGATCTTGCGCAAAGTATTATGACTTATTACTTAAGAAGTCTTGGCGTTGAAACGTATCCTAATAGTACACAGGAAGCAATAGCTAAAGACATTGAAGGACATAATTTTAATGTTGTTAGATTAAATATTTTAGGAAAAGATAAAGATTACTTAGTAGATGCAACATATCGTCAATTTTTCTTAAAAGAAAATTGTCAAGATAGTAAATTTATTATACATCAAGGTTTAATCTTAGTATCAGCTCATCCTGGATACTTTATTAAAAAAGAAGATTATAGTTTAGTAGAAGAATTTTTAAAACATGGTTATATGGAAATGAATGAAAAGAATGCTAAAGTATATGGAGATAGTTTTTTTAAAACAAAGACTATGATTAGAAAAGAAGATATTCCTTCATATCAACTACCTGGTTCATCTTATATTAAATTATTTTTAAAGGGTGATATTCATTTAAGTAAAAGTGAAGATGAATTAAAAGAAGCTGGTTTATTAATATCTAGTGATAATGAAAATATTAAGAAAAGTTTTTAATACAGCTGTTTACATATAAAAATATTATCTTAACAAGGATTTAAGATTTATATGATATAATTTATTTAATAATAAGTGAGGTTTTATGTTATGAATGGTGAAAATAATTTTGGGAACAACAATGGTAATCAATTTAATGGATTAAATGGGAATCCAAACGGAATGAATAATGGTAATTACTTTAATCAAGGAATGCAAGGTGGGATGCAATCTACACCAGATTTAAATAATGGAAACAATATGAATCAAGGGATGCAACCTAATATGAATATGCAACAAGCTCCTAATATGCAAACAGGTATGCCAGCTAGTAATGGTTATAATCAACCATATGGAAATATGCCAAATAATGGAATGGATCCTAATATGAATTATAATCAAATGCCAATGAATAATGGTTTTGGAGCACCACAACCACCTACTCCAGTTAATAGTAATAAAAAGAATACAATGATTGGAGTTATTGCATGTGTTGGAGTTTTAGTTTTAGTTGTAGTAATCGTTTTCGTTGTAACTAATTTTGCTGGTGGTAAAAAGTTAACTTGTGAACAATCAACAAGTATAATGGGAATAGATATGAAAATGGAAACAGAGATTAAATATAAAAAGAAAGGTAAATCAACACAGAAATCAACTATAACAGTTAGTCAAGATGGTGGCTTTACAGATGATGAATATGAAGATATAAAAGATACTTTTACTGATGAACTTGATGAAGATGATGATACGGAATTTGTTGTTAAACCTAAAGTATCAAGAAAAGGCGATAAAATAATAATTACGGGAACAACTAAACAAGATTATGAAGATAAAACATATGATGATTTAAAAGAACAATTTGAAGATGCAGGATTTGATTGTAAATAATAATTAAACCTAGTTAAATTAAAACTTAACTAGGTTTTTATGTATAATATTTAAAATAGTGCTATAATCAATATATAAATATTAGATGTGAAGGATGTGGAATTATGGTAAAGAAAAAAGAAGAAGTTCAAGAAGAAAAAGAAAGTAATCTTTATAAAATACTAATACCAGCTCTTTTAGGAATTATTGTTTTATTACTTGTTATTATTTTAGTAGTTGTTCTTAAAGACGATTTCAAAGATGATGATAAGTATGACAATAATAACAATTCGTCATATAGTGAAAATTATGATGATGACTACTATGAAGATAATAATACTGTTGTAGATAATACTGATAAAGAAGATACTACTAATACTGATAAAAATACTAGTAGTAATAATACAACATCAACTACTAAATATATTTCTAAAGATAAAGCTTTAAGTATTGCTTTAAATAATGCGAAATTAAATAAGAGTGATGTTTATGATATTAGTGTTGAATTAGATTACAAATATGGTCAGACGGTTTATGAAATAGACTTTGATTATAATAAGTATGATTATGAATACTATATTAATGCGACAACTGGTAAGATAGTTCATCATTTTAAAGAAATAGATTAAAAAAGACCAAGATTAAAATCTTGGCTTTTTATTTGGTTTAATTTTGATAATTAATTTGTTGACCTTTAATTAAGTCATAATTAACTAAAGTATTACTATCTAAATCTTCATGATGCATATCAATAGCCGTTATTTGACTATTTTCATAAGTTGTATAGTAATAAATACCTTTATCCATATTACAGCATGAACTATAAATAGTTATTTCGTATTTACCTTCACCCATATGAACTAAACCACGTTGTTGATAAACAGAACCTAAGATATGGAAGAATTGGCTAATACTTTCAGATTCAGAATCACCAGATAATGAATTCATCTTTGTATATGATGCTTTAACAAAACGAGATAAAGAATCTAAGCCACCTGGTAAATCTCTAGTTCCCATTCCTCTACTATATAAATCAAAGCTTAATTTAGATGAGAATGTATTAATTGGTTGTTCATTTGATAAATTAGTATAGTTATTTAAATTAAACATATGAATATCAAAAGTTGGATTGTTAGTTAAGATACCAACTGGATTATCATATACTTTTAAACCATCTTTAACTGATTCAACAGTTATAGAAGATTCTTGATCAGCAATAATCCAATGTAATGGAGATGCTGGTAGTTCTTCACTAAAATTAATCTTAGCTATATTGATCTTACTTAATAAATCTTTAGCTTCGGTAATATTAGCACATTGAGATAAAACCCATGGAATAAATTCAAATGGGGCGATATTGTTTTTACCTTCCTCTTCTTCATGATAATAAGCATTAGTTGGAAAGTTAAGTCCGGCCATACCTAAACCTTTTTCATTAATAGCATCATAATATAATGGATAATCGTTAGCGACATAAGCCATACCGATTAAAGCATAATGAGTTTTAAGACTACCTTCTTTTCTAAAATTAAATTCATAGTTACGAGGAGTTATTGTTACGGTTTCTTTGTAAGAAAACTCCAAGTCTAGATTACGACCAAAATAATGATCTTTTGTATAATAAGTTGCAGCTGTACACATATTTTATTCCTCCTTTTATTTTATTTTTCACTTAAAGATAATGTCATAGTTACATCATCTTGACCTAAAATATGTTTTAATTCTTCACTATTTTTATTTATTACTTTACCCAATCTGGTATAACTCCAAGTATTAGAATTATAAAATAAAGTAATTTGATTTCCTTGATAAAGCATTAAGTCGCCTGGTTCAGTTTCAATTTTCTCATCACTTGTTGGTAAACTAAAACCTAAGTCCCCTACTTTTTCAAAGTTATCATACTCAGAAGCCTTAACAACAACATCTTGTTCTTTTAATTTATTAATTAATTCTTTAGTAGCTTCATTATTAGTTAACTCTAAAATAAGTTCTTCGTTATTAACAGTTATTTTTAAATTATAAGTCATATTATTATCTTCTTTCTTTGTTTGTTCTTGATTACTTGGTTTTGGTGCATTATCTTGATCTTTTTTATTTAAGTTATTTATAACTAGTAAAGATACAAAGCCAATAATTAATAAAACAACAATAAAGATTAAAATTTTTTTAGTCATTATTAATCCTTCCTTACTTTTATTATATCATCATTTTGTAATTCACCAACTAATAATGATGAGTTAGGATTATGATTAGTAAAATTATTTTGAACTTTTAATTCATCATAGTTAGCATAGCAATATTTACAAAAATGCTTACATGAATTATAAACACCAATATCAACCATTTGGACACAATTACATTTACGTTCTTTACGGGCGGTCCAATTTTTATATTTTTTACCAGTTAAGATATAAGCTAGTTCATGGGATAGACATTCACCAGCGATAAAACCATATTCCGTTAAATTACGTTCTTCAAAGCAGGTTTGAACGGTCATATTATGTTCTTTGGCTGACTTACTAAAAGAGGTACCAATACCTTTGTAATCTTTTTCAGTAAAGGGGCGATAGTTTAAAGTCTTAGAATTGTTTCGCACATTTTTATAATCATCAATAAAAGAAACGATGATATGTTTAACATAACCATCTAGTAATTCACACATTTTGGCAAAAGCTTTTTGATGATAAGCAAGATGATATTTAGAACTTAAAAAGATGGGATCATACCTAATATATAAGTTATCACTACCAACTATAGTTGATAATTTCTTTATCGCCTCTATTATTGCTTTTTTATCTGGAACATTTGGTTCAATATCTTTTTTATAAGGTGTTAAAGTAACATGGAAGATAATTGGTTTATGAATTTCTTTTAAATGATCTAATATAGGTATTGGATTTTTAGTACAAAAAAGAATAGCATCAACATCACTAAAATTAATACGACTGACTAATTTAGGATTAAAGGGATTACGAACATCAACAAAGCCTTCGTGATAACGATTCATAAACCACTCTGTATAAAAAGCAACGATATCAGTTCGCCCACTTACATTTAAAATCATCTTCTCACCTACTTTTAATATTCTTCACTTTCAGTCATTACTTTATCCATCTTAATATCAAATTGATTTACTGGTAAAGTATTATCAGTTAATACTTGATTATGAAAACAAATACCAATTTTATAAATACTAGAATGAGCTAGGTAACGATCATAAAAACCTTTACCAAAACCTAAACGATTTTTATCTTTATCAAAACATATACCAGGAACGATAACTAAATCTATTTGTTTTTTATCAACTAATTTATCTTCGTTAGGTAGAGGTTCTAAAATACCAAAATTACTTTTAATTAATTTTTCATTGGAACTTATCTCATAAAAGAATAAATCATTATCTACTACTTTAGGTAAAACAACTTTTTTATTTTGTTTAAGGGAATAACTAATTAAGTCGTCTAAGTTCACTTCAGATGGTAGACTTTTATATAAAGCAATTACTTTAGCTTTTTGATATTCTTTAGTTTCTATTATCTTAGTAACAATAGTTTTAGATTTTTCTTTTTTATTAGGTAGTTCCTTACGGGCTTGTAAGTACTTTATACGTATCTCGGTTTTATTTATTTTTATATCATTCATACTAATCACTTGAAATATATTATATCATTTACAGATGAAAATAAGAAAAGAAGATTTAATGTTAAAATAATGATACATATTATAGAGTATATGTTATACTATTAATGAAAGGGTTAGTCATAAAAAATGACACATTTGTTTATTCAAATGCCTTTTCCAATATTTTATTTTAGTAATAATATTATGACTATAAATAAAAGCAGTAAAATAACGGAAAAGAAATACTTTTCCTCAGAGCGTTGACAAAGTCAATTGCTCTTTTCTTTTTAAAAAATATATTATATAATTTATTTGTAAGGTTGCTT
>CANPXB010000028.1 GCA_947585595.1 uncultured Bacilli bacterium | reverse complement strand
AACCCCTGCGCCGCTTACACGACCTTCCGGTTTTCAAGACCGGTCCCTTCAACCAGACTTGGGTATTCCTCCATTTCGCTTATTCTTCAGCGACAAATTGATTATAGCACAATATAAAAATAGATGTCAACTAAAAACCTAATTAAAATATGATTTGCGGGTTTGAAAACAATTTACTCTCGAAATCCCAAGACAAAATTACAAAAAACTATTGCAAAACCAGTAAAAATGCGTTATACTCAAATAGTCTTATGAACAAGACGGTGCCTGCCCAAGTGGCGGAATAGGTAGACGCACAGGACTTAAAATCCTGCGAGATTTAACCCTCGTGCCGGTTCAAGTCCGGCCTTGGGCACCATTTGATTATTACAAGGTTTAACCTTGTTTTTTTATTACACAAAAAAAATAAAGTTCACTCTTTATTTTCTTTATATTCTTCAATCCACTTAGGTAACATCTCTCTTAATGGCGAGAAACCATTTTTGTTCTCTAATTCCTTTTTATCTTCTACACGATAATCAAAATTTTTAATTGTTAATTTAACTTTTTTATTATCTTCATCTACCTCTAAAACCTTAGCTTTGATAATTTCTCCTAATTCAACGAAATCAAATATACTTTTGACAAATTTATCAGAAATTTCAGAAATATGAATCAATCCGGAATAGCCATTATCCAATAAAAGAAAAATTCCATAGTCTTCAATACCACTAACTTTTCCTTTTACGGTGTCACCTTTCTTAACCTTTGGCATTCTTCCACCTCGATATGTATTATACCACAACTCAGAGTTTACACCAAATAAAATATAAGTTATAATTAATCATGGTGATATCTATGGCTAAAGAAGAGACAAGACAAAGTAATATAGATAATAATGAAACTATTAATAAAATCAAAGAAATCTTAGAAACTTTAAAACCATATTTAAATATGGATGGTGGCGATGTTGAATTCATTGATTATAAAGATAAAATAGTTTATGTTAAACTAACTGGGGCTTGTGCTGCTTGTATGTTTTCTGATGAAACAATCAAGAATGGTTTATACGAAACTATCAAAATGGATGTTCCTGAAGTTGAAGGAGTAATTAATGTAACACTTTAATTACTCTTTTTTTATCCATGAAAATAAATAAATACCAAACATTTTCTGGATTCTATCTACGTAAGTTTCATACTCCTTAATCTTATTTAAAATGTCTACCAGTTCTTTTTCTTCTTCCTTGTCAACAACCATATCCCCTATTATTTGAAAATATTTAAAAGGAAAAATCATTCTCGTAAACAAATAACTCTTATCAACTATATCAATCTTATCTAAAAGATCATTTAATAAATCATAGTTATTCGTCATTCTTATATAACTAGCCATATCTTTTAATTTTAAATCAAAAGTAATATTTAAAGGATTATAGTAATCAATCGTTCTTAAAGCATCTAAAGTTTTATGTGATAAACATAATTCTTTTTTAGTTGGATGTTTTTTTAAATATAAGATAATTATTTCAGCTATTCCAATAAAATAGTCAAAGCTATGATTAATAAGTTTATTATCTGATAATTCACTAACTTGTTTTTCATAATAATCTATTTTATTCTGCCAAAAATCTTCCATTGTTATATATTCATTTAAATATTTATTACAATCTATGCTATTAAATATTTCGATATCGCTTAGATCAATATTATCTATTAAACCATTAATCTTAAAAAGAACATAGCCATTAGATAATAATTGATTATTTTTATTTCTTATAAAATCATGTAATCTAACTTTTTGTTTTCTTACTTCATTACATATTTTAAATAATTCATTTAAATAAGTTTCATCATAAAATGTTTTAACTAAAAAATAATTAATTCCTCCTACTTGAAAAATTAATCCTTCTTTATCTTCTCTATAATCTTTAATATCTATATCATAATATTCTTTTAATATTTCTTTCATATTAAATCATATGAAAAAAACTTAAGATAATTCTTAAGTTTTAAATTACATCATTAGTAGCTTGAACTATTGTCGGTTGAACTACTGTTGGTTGAACAATAGGCTGTTGAACAACTGGTTGTGGAGTTTCTGGTAAAGGAGTAACAACTGGTACTGGATTAGGATTTACCATTGGTGTAGCGTTTACTACTGGTTGAATTGGTTGTACTGGTTGAGTTACTACTTGACCACTAATTCCCATTGCTTGTTCTTTTTGTGCTATTAAAGCTTCTCTATTTTTTAATTCTTCTTCTTTACTATATAAATCTCTATATACTTTTTCTTGAATCGTAACTACTAAGTTTTTAACTCCATCCATAAACATTTGTTGAGCAGCTACTACTACTTCATCTAATGTTGCATTCGGATCAAAGCTTGGTGTTGCATTAAAGTTTATTGGTTCATCATTAGTAAGCGATGTATTTTGGGCATTTTGCACAATTTGCGCATCTGGTATCACAACTGGTGATGCCACTTGAACTTCATTTGTTAAACCTAAACTATTAGCAATAATTGGTTGAGGTTCTGGTTGAACCGGAACTGGATTAATCCCAATAGGTGGATTAACTTGAGCATCAATAACTGGTGTTACAGCTACATTAACTGCTGTTGCTTCAGGATTTGTAAGTGGTGCGTTTACTTGCATCGCTCCTAAATCTGGAACAACTGGTGCTGGAACAATGTTATTAGCTGCCGCAACTGGTTCTGGTACCACAGGTGCCTGAACAACTGGCGCTACTGGTGTAGCTGGTACGACAGGAGCTACTGGAGCTACTGGTGCCACAGGTGCTACTGGTGCAACCGGAGGTACAACTTCTGGTGTTGGAGGTACAACTGGAGGTACTACTTCAGGTCCGCCTTCTACTACTGCACTAGGTTCTGCTCCTGCTGCTGGTGTATTTGATAACTCAGCAATTCCTGGAACAACCTCATCATCATTAGCAACAACCGCCCCATCTGTTGGGAAAATTGAACTAGGATTAACAGCTGCTTCAGAATCTAAAGCTTCACTTTCACCTGTACTAGGTACCGCACTCTTATCAGCAGCATTATAATTATCTATCATTTGTTTAGAAGCTGAAGCACTAACTGAAATATCTCTTGAATATTGCGCTGCAGCTTTTAAATTAGTAACTACTGGTAAATATTTATAGGAACCAACATTGCCAGAAATAATTGCACGCATTATTGTTTTAATTGAAGACCATTCATCATCTGTTGCAATCTTTTGCATCATTCCATCGACAATTTCACTCACATGCAAAACAGTGAGTCCATGAGGATCCACAGCATTTTCAGTTGTAATAATATATCTTTTTTCAGTCTCAGGAATCGTAAAGATTGAAACAATATTAGAAACTAAATTCTCACCAGATTCCTTCAAGATGGTAATCTTCTCTGGCATTGCAATCCCTCTCTATTCTATTTTTTATTATAGCAAATAATATCTATGTTTTCAATCATTTATTTTCTTTTATTCTCCTAATTTGGAACCACTTACAACCATAAGCACAGTTGTTTTCTATATAGCTTTCCAAATCAACTATATCATTGATTTTTGAGTGCTTTTTATTATCAGAATCATAAAAACCTTTAAGTCTTAACTTCCCATAAGCCCAATCACCAACTATATAATCATAATCGTCAAAGTAATCAGTTATCTTCAAAGCTAAAACATCTTTATCAATCGCATCTCCTTCATCTTTAATGATTTCATATTCGACTTCATTAACTGTAACTTTCTTCATCTCTCCACCCCACTATATTAAGTTCTGTTTTTTAAAATAATCATCTATTTCATAAGGATTATAAGCTTCAACTAAAGCAATACTTTTACGATAGAAATCCTTTGTATTTGCGGTAAATAATAGTTCATAAAAACTATTTTTAACTTCATTATTTACTGGTTCTTTTTGATTTTTTAATATCAACATATCTATTAAACTTTTTTGTACTAAATTAAAGTACTTATTTTTTTTTCTTATCGCTTTAGCTTCTTGTTTTAAAGAGAAGTTATGACATTTATTAAAATTATTAACAAATTTACTATATTCTTCTAAAGGATAACCATATTTTAACATTAATACATTAAAACTATTTTCATCTTTATTATTATAATAAGTTATTATTTCTTCTCCATATATTAAAACTAATAATCTTATTACAACTACAATAAATTTATTAAATTCTACTTTTTCATTTAAGTCTTTATTAGCTAAATAACTCTTAAATGCCTCATCAAAAGCCTTATTAATAAATACTTGATTATTCATAAGAACCACCTACTATATAATAGTATCACAATTTTCTTTAATTAACTAGATACAATTGAACTTGATTTTTCAAACATTCCGCCATAATAATCAGGAATTCTTCCCATAATTACTTTAGAAGCTATTACTATTTCATAATCTTCTTTAAAAGTTTCATGACCTTGAGGACTTAATAAATCATTTTCAACATTAACAACTAAGTATAATTCTACTAATACATTATTAAGTCCATAATCTGTTACTTTAGTTTTAAAATTAATCTCTATATCATTAACAAAATTAACTTTACAAGGTATTCTAAATCCTAAATTTTCTAATAAGATATTATTATTTATTAAACCTACAGGAATAAAAAATACTCCATTATGACTTTCATAATAATTTATTTTAGGATTAAAATTATTAAGTTCTTCATATAACTTTGTTAAACCTTCATTTAAATATTTATAAGCTACATTAAAATTATAATCAATTGAAACTACTTCATCTTTATCATTCGTTTTTAAATCAACTATATTTAATAAGTCCTCATTAACTAAAACTTCTTCACTAAAGACATAAAAAACATAATTATAAACACTTTTACTAATATTAGCTTTAACTATTTCAATAACTCTTGGTGTAATTTTAAAACCTATATAATTTAAAATAAATAAAGTCATAATAATAACTAATAAAATACTTTTAATTAACTTATTCTTTTTTCTTCTTTTTAATTTCATACTACATTATATGAAATTTAAAAGAGAACTATTTTAAAATAGTCCCCAATCTAATATCTTATTAAGTAATAGAAAACAACCTATAATAAATACTAAGACAATAACAACAATTAATACTTTTAAAACAATCTTAGTTACATGCATATCTTCTCTTAAATCATTAAAGTCATCAAAGTCATTCTGTGTAAATGAAAATTTATTAGTTTCAGTCTTACTACTAGGTTCACTCTTATCAATTTCTAATGTTCTAGTATTCATTATATCTCCTAGTTCATTAGTACTAAAGTTTTGTGTTTCTTTTATCTTTTCATCTTCTGTATCTTTATCTTTTTCTTGTCTTTCATCTTCTAAGATAGCTTCTGCTTTCGCAATATTCTTTTCTGCTAATGCTTCTTCAGCTTCTTCCAAATCTTCTTTAGTTTCTTCTATTTCTTTAGTATCTTCTTTTTCATCATCTAATTTAATATCTTTAATAATTGTCTCTAAAGTATCTTCTTTTTCTTCTGTATCAGTTAATGCTCCTAATACTTTAGTATTTTCATCGTCACCCTTTAAATCAGATAAAATATCTAAAGGATCTAATTCATCTTTATCTTCAGCTGCTTTAGCTAATTCCTTAGAAGTAATCGTATTTATCAAATCAAATAATTCACTTTCCGAAGTCATTTTATCAGGTCTTTTAACCTTATTATTTTCTGGTACTTTATCTTCTAAGTTTTGCATATTTTCAATATCTTTAAAAATATTATATTGTGTATCACGAAGTTTCATTAATCTTTCTTTTTCATAATTAACTTCTTTATTTTCTTTAGCTTTAGATAGTAGTGAATTTATATCATATTCTCTTGTTTCATCTAAATTAATCTCAGGTAAATCTTCATCTTCAATCTTCCCAAAGCTTTTATCCTTTTTATTCTCTGCATACTTTTCTGTTAAGATTTCCTTTATATCATTAATATCAATATTATCTGTATTATCTCCTAATACTGAAACATTACTATGTAAATCAAATTCTTCTATTTCTAAATTACTAACTTCTTTATATAAATCTTTATTCCTTTTAGCTCTAGAAGGTACTACCTCTTCAATATCATCAATATTATCATAGTATTTCTTCATTCTTGACTGCATATAAAGACACTCCTATTCTCTAATAATAATATCATAAATAACGGCTTTTTTAAACATATATCTTATTAATAATATGTAAAGATTAAACTTCATATTTTATTTGCATTTTTCTTCTTTAATTGCTATGATTAAGAAGACAAGGAGGAATAATAATGATTAATGTTGATGAAAATAAATGCATTGGTTGTGGTGCATGTGTTGCTGTAGATAGTGAACATTTTGCTTTTAATGATCAAGGACTATCTAGTGTTATTAAACAAGAAGTTACTGATTCAGTTAAAGAAGCTAAAGATGCCTGCCCAGTTGATGCAATTACTGTTGAAAATGCTGGTAACGAAGAAGAGGAAAATAATTAAGACATACTAAAAGAAGAGTTTATCTCTTCTTTTTAAGTGCTTTTAATCTATTTACTTCATCTAAACTTAAATAACGATAATCACCTGATTGTAATCCTTTAACATCTAAAAAAGCATAATTAGTTCTTGTTAATTTATTTATTGGATGATGAATACTTTCAAATATCTTTTTAACAATATGATTACGTCCTTCAACTATTGTTATTGAAACATTAGATTTATTTTTTTCTTCATCTTTACTTCTTACTTTAAATCTTTTTGGTACTACTTTAATTCCATCTATTATAACTCCATTTTTTATCTGATAGATTTCTTCCGTAGTCAATATTCCTTCAATAATTGCCACATAAGTTTTTTCTATTTCATTAGAAGGATGCATTAATATATTAGCAAATTCTCCATCATTAGTTAAAATAAGTAATCCTGTTGTATCATAATCTAATCTTCCTACAGGATATATTCTTTCTTTAGTATCAATTAAATCAGTAACAACTTTTCTTCCCTTTTCATCACTAACACTACATATATAACCCCTTGGTTTATTAAGTAAATAATATTCCTTTTTAACATTTTTATTTAAAGTAACTCCTTCAACTACTATTGTATCTTTACTATCTACTTTAGTACCTAATTCTGTAACTAATTCTTCATTAACATATACTTTACCTTGGGTTATTAACTCTTCAGCTTTCCTTCTTGAACAATATCCACTATTAGCAATTACTTTTTGTAAACGTTCCATCTCCATCACCTGCTTAATCATTATACACAATAACTTAAAAAAAGAGAAATATTTCTCCTATTTTATAAAATAATAATATATTAAAAATCCTACTACTAAAATAGTTCCAATAATAATAGCTATATTACTAATCTTTCTTAGTAAATTAAATTTTTCATTATCTATCATTTCTTCTTCAGCACTAAATTTAATAATATCATTTTTACCATAATTAACTGTTCCATATAATAAACCACAAATAAGTATAGCTGCTAATATTTTTAAAATATTACTAATATTATTAACAGTTCCAACATGTTTAAAATAAACCATTAAAGATAAAATAATTACTAAAAATATTGAAATAATTAAATTAAACCAAATACTTCTTTTCTTACCAAATTTATAACCACATTTACTACATATAACAGCATCTATTTTATTTCTTCTAGCACATTTAGGACAACTTTTGGTCTCTCTTAATGGTGTTTTACATTTAATACATCTAAAAGTCCCTTTGACATTTTCAAAGCCACATTTACGGCATTTTACTTTTGCTATTTTTTCTTCTGCCATAATATCATCACAACCTGTTTTCATTATATCAAAAAAAGAATCTAACTACAATGAAGGCCGCTATTATTCCACAAATATCTGCAAACAAACCTCCTATTAAAGCATATCTAGTTTTCTTAATTCCTATACTACCAAAATATAATGCTAAAACATATATCGTTGTATCCGTTGCTCCCTGTATCACACTAGCTAAATTACCTAAATAAGAATCCACCCCAAATTTTTGATATATCTTACTAAGATAAGCTAAAGTAGCATTCCCACTAATAGGTCTTAAAATAATCATCGGAACAATATCTTTTAAAGATCCCCCAATTAAATTTAAAACCCCACTTTCAACAAATATATTAACAGCCAAAATCATTGCTAAAACAACTGGTATAATACTTACAACTGTTTTAAGCCCATCAACACTTCCTTCTAAAAAACATTCATATATATCTGTCTTTTTAAAAAATCCATAAAATACAATAACAATAACTATTAAAGGAATAATATAATTACTTAGCATTTCTCCTCCTTATTAAATAATCTAATGTTAAACCACATATTGTACTTACACAAGTTGCTATAATACTAGGTATTATAATTCCTGAAGCATTAACACTTCCATAAGCTACTCTAAGAGCTATAACCGTCATTGGTATTATTGTAACCCCACTCGTATTTAAGATTAAAAAAGTAATCATTCCATCACTAGCTACTTCTTTATTATTATTTTCTTCATTTAACTCTTTCATAGCTTTTAAACCAGCCGGTGTTGCTACTGATCCTAACCCTAACATATTCGCTGCTATATTCGAAGAAATATATTCTAAAGCTTTATCTCTTTTAACACTTGGCATAATCTTTTTAAGTAATGGTTTAAGTAAATTACTAAATTTAGATAATAATCCACTATGACTAGCAATATTCATAATCCCTGACCATAAAACTACTAAAGGTCCAATTGAAATGATTAAATCAAAAGCTGCTGCTGAACTATTTAAAATAACATCACCCATATTAACATTACTATTAAAAAAAGAATAACCTATACCAATACTAATTAATAATAACCATATCTTATTTATCATATCTCACCAAAATTTAATAAAATTTAATAACTTACTAATAAAACTTTTATCTTCTGTTACACTTTTCTTTTCATAATATAAATTTCGATACCCAATTATCTCTCCATTTAATAAAACTTCTACCTTCCCTACAATCGTTCCATTATCTGGATTATTACTATTATTTATTATGATATTAGTTTCATACTTTTCCCCATCTTTAACTACTAAATAAAAATCATTTTTTATTTTAATATCTTTACCATAATCATCATTTTTATTAATTACTTTAACTTTCTTATAACTACTAAAATATTTCTCATATAAATTTTTATGATCATTAAAATCATTCCCATCATTAAAAGTAACAACTATTAAATTCATTCCATCTTTACTAGCAGTTGTAACTAAAGTACGACGGGCTTTCTTTGTAAATCCTGTTTTACCACCTGTACAATATTTATATATTCTAAGTAACTTATTCTTATTAAGCCATTTATATGTTTTCATACTTGATTTTACTATTATTTCTTTTGTTCCAGTAATCCGTCTATAATCTTCATTTTGCATTGCATATCTAGTTAATATTGCCATATCATAAACTGTTGATATATTAGCACTTCCGTCATTCTCTTCTAACCCTGAAGGATTAACAAAATTTGAATTCTTCATTCCTATTTCTTTAGCTTTTTCATTCATTAAATAAACAAAGTTATCTTTAGAACCTCCAACAGAGGAAGCTATTGCTAAAGCAGCATCATTCCCACTTCTAAGCATTAAACCATATAATAAATCATCTAACTTTAATTCTTCCCCTATTTGCACATATATTCCACTACCATAAGCTTTTAATACATCTTGATTAATTCTTACCGTACTATCTAACTTACCATATTCAATTGCTGTAATAGCTGTTAATATTTTTGTTGTACTTGCAATTAAACTTTCTTTATCAATACTTTTTCCTTCTAAAACTCTCCCACTATCCATATCCATTACAATATATGCATTAGCACTAATAGCTTTAATTTTTATTGGTATAATTAATAACATTATGAATATTAATAGTTTCTTCATATCTTCACCTAAATAAATATATGAAAAAAAGAACTTATTAAGTCCTTTAATCTCCTATTTT
The DNA here is from genome assembly GCA_947585595.1 of uncultured Bacilli bacterium. Taxonomy (GTDB): domain Bacteria; phylum Bacillota_I; class Bacilli_A; order RF39; family UBA660; genus Coprovivens. The sequence goes on along the minus strand of CANPXB010000028.1, from coordinate 11,854 downwards.
TTTATAAGTAACATATGATTCATTTAAATCAACATTACCTTTAATTCCATCAATTCTGCCATTATTAGCATATTGCCATATATCATACTCACCATCATACGTTGCTTGATCGAAATATTGTGCAAACCATATTTTATAATCTCGAAATTTATTTATATCCCAATGATTATTCACATCTTTTAAATTAGTATATAACATTCCTCTATATCCATGTTCTTCAACATATGATAAAAATGTTTTAGCATTATTATTTATTACTTCATCACTAATACCTTTAGCTCGATCTACCCCAAACATTTCAAAATCATAAATAACCGGATAAACAACTTCATAATCTTTAATTAAATTTAATACAAAACTTGCTTCTTCTAAGGCTTCTTTTTTATTAATTGCTGCTGAATAAAAATAAACTCCAACTGGTATACCATATTTATTAGCTTCACTTATATTATATTTAAATCTTTTATCTTCCGTTATCTTACCTGATTGTTGTAATCTAAATCCACATCTTATAATAATAAAATCTATTCCACTTTGTTTAACCTTCGCAAAGTTAATTTCTCCTTGCCAAGAAGAAACATCTATTCCTTTAGCAATTTCTTTCTTTTCTATAATTTCTAAATTATTATAAATATCTTTATCTTTCTTACGATAGACTGCCATTAATTTTTGTATTTCTGGAAAATCTTCTTTACTACGATTAGCATATCCAATATTAAAGACATATCCTAATACACCTAGTATACAAGCACAAAAAAATAGTACAACAACTTTTCGATGTTGAATAGAAAAATTCTTAAATTTATCAAAAAATGTATACTGCATAGTTATAACTCCCAAAAAAAATTATACCAAATAAAAAAGAATAATTACACTACTTATTCTTCACTATTGTACACCCCATGTATCTTATCTAAATCTGCAGATGATAACTGTTCTACTTCCCAATTATTATCATTCTTAATTAGTTTGAAATCTATTTCATAATTAACTGTTTCATTTTCTTTCTTCATTTGTTCTAATTTATAATCAGTATATAGATTTTTATCAAATATTCCCGAATCATTATTAAAATCTTCAATATGTTCATTATAATAATTTAAGGCATCTTGTTGTGCTTTATAAAGATTAATAACATTTATTTTAGCTTTAATATAAGCCATATTACCTTCATATCTTTCATTTTGAATATCATAAGTTAAACTACTATATTGTCTTCTTAAAACTTCTTTATAAACTAATTTTTGCTCTTGTGTTAAATTTTCATTATCAACAAATTCATTTAATTCATTAACAACACTACTATCTAAAGTAATATAATTATCTAAATAATCAGTAACTGCCTCACGTGCACTTAAATCATGTCCACAACCAGTTAAAATAAATGTTAATAATAAGATTAAAGTTATTAAAATATTTCTTTTCATATCTTTCTCCTCTACATTTATTATTCTTTATAATTAACTTTTTATACATCTTATGATAAAATACTTAAAGGAAGTGATTATCATGAAAAAAACAATTTTAACTGGTTTAAGACCTACCGGTAATTTACATTTAGGTCATCTATTTGGAGCTGGTCAAAACTGGGTTAAATTACAAGATGATTACAACTTTTATTTAGAGATTGCTGATGTTCAAGCTTTAACTGACAACTTCGACAACCCTGACAAAGTTAGAAAAAATGTTAAAGAAATAACTATGGACTTATTAGCTATAGGTATTGATCCTCAAAAAGTCAATTTATTCATTCAATCTCAAATACCTGAAATAGCTGAATTAACTGTTTTCTATTCTAATTTAGTTACCATCGCTCGCTTGCATCGTAATCCAACTGTTAAATCAGAAATAGAACAAAAGAAAGAATTATTTGGTAATGAAGGTGAATCTATTACTTATGGTTTCTTAGGTTACCCTGTATCTCAAGCTGCTGATATTACCGCCTTTGATGGTGAACTAGTTCCAGTTGGTGAAGATCAATTACCACTTATTGAACAATGCCGTGAAATAGTTCGTAAGTTTAATTCTATTTATGGTGAAACTCTACGTGAACCTCAAGCTTATCTATCTAAAACTACTCGTATTAAAGGTTTAGATGGTAATGATAAAATGGGCAAATCACTAGGTAATGCTATTTACTTAGTTGATGATGATGAAACTATATCTAAAAAAATAATGGGTGCTATTACTGATCCTAATAAAATCAAAAAAGATGATCCAGCTAACCCTGATGTTTGTATGGTATATTACTATCATAAATTAGTTAATAGTGAAGATAATGTCAAAACTATTTGCGCTGAATGTCAAAAAGGTGCTCGTGGTTGTGTTCAATGTAAAAAGGAACTAATTGCTAAAATGAATGAATTCTTAAACCCAATTAGAAATCGTCGTAAGCAATATGAAGAGCATCCTGAACTTGTTGATCAAATCTTAAAAGAAGGAACAGCTATTGCTCGTGAAAAATCTAAAGAGCAAATGGCTAAAGTTAAAAAAGCAATGAAGATAGATTATTAAAATCTATCTTTTATAATGAAATAAATTCCTAATGGTAATAAATAAAATTCCCAAGTCTTAAAAATAGCTATTAAAAATTCTTTAAAACTTAAACCATATACTAATAAATTAGAATAGATAATAACAATACTAATACTCATACTTAAACAAATAATTCCTAACCCATATAATAAATATTTATTCATATTTAATTCTATTTTAATAAATAAAATATATTATTAATTAAGGTGAATATATGAAAATAATAAACTATCTTTTATTAGGAATTATCTCTAGTATAACTAATATCCTACCATTATCTTACACTTCTCATTTATCATTATTACAAAATCTATTTAATACTAAAATATTTAACTACCAAGAACTTAACTCTCTTTTTATTATTCCTCCCTTACTTGCTACTTTTATTTTTCTTCTTAAATTCTCTCCTAAAATAAAATTCAAAAAAATACCTAAGTATCTAATTCTTACTCTACCCTTTATCACAAACATTATTTCTAATCATCTTTTTAATAAATACTATAATTTTAAATTAACTCCTTATCTCTTTATCATAATAGCACTTATTCTATTCTTTCTAAAAAATAAAAATAATACTAAAAAGATAAACGACTTAAATTATAAAAATATTATTTTCTTAACTATTATTAATTTTATCCCCTATATTCCTATTCTTTTAATTAACTTATTAGGTTCTTACTTATGTCAATTAGATAAAGAATCAAGTATTAAATATTCTCTTTTTTCTCTTTGTTTATCTTTATTATTAAGTTCCATTAAAGGTTTTAATTATTTAATTTTATCTAACGATATTGCTTATCTTTTAATAAGTATAACTCTTAACACTTTTATATCTTTATACCTAATCAAATATTTGATTAAACTCATAAAAGAAAACAAATTATCTAAACTATCTTTATACTTAATTATTATTGCTATTTTCATTCTTTATTGGTTTCGTTAAAAAAAGATATGTATCTTACATATCTTCGTCATCTTTATGTTCAATTAAACTTACATCTACACTATTAATTGAATCAAATCTTTTCGTAATCTTCTCTGTTGTAATATTAATATCTTTAATATCTTTAGTAACAGTATCAATACTACGTGATAACTTATCCCATCTCTCACGATATTTATCAAATTCTTTACTTAATTTATTTAATTCAATATGAATAATTTGCGCATACTTATCTCTTTCCATATTCTTAAGTATCATTTGAATAATCGTTAAAGTACTCATTAAAGTAGTAGGACTAGTAATCCATACTCTCTTTTCATAAGAGTATCTTAATAACTCTTCATGATGAGCATTAATCTCTGCAAATATTGCTTCAGCTGGTAAAAACATTATTGCTTCATCTGATGTTTCACCAGGTATTATATATTTACTAGCAATTGCATCAATATGTTTTTTTACATCATTTTTAAATAACTTTAATGCTGCACTACGTTCAGTATCAGATAAACTAGTATCTGTCATTCTCTCATAATTTTCTAATGGAAATTTACTATCTATACAAATAGTTCCAAGTGGTTCTGGTGCATATAAAATAGAATCAGCAATATAACCATTACTCATTGTATGTTGAATATCATAAATTGATCCTGTCTTCTCTCCAAAAACACTAGTTAAGATATAATTTAAATTAACTTCCCCAAAGATACCTCTTGTCTTCTTATCAGTTAAAACACTTTGCAGACCTACTATTTCACTAGATAAACTATCTATCTTCTTTTGTGCTTCATCAATCTTTGTTAATCTTTCTAAAATATTATTAAATGTCTTATTAGTTTTTTCAAAGTTTTGATCTATTCTTTCGTTAACTTTTTCATTAATTAATAATAATTTATGTTCGACACTTTCATTTAATTTATTAAAATCTTCTGTTAAATATTTATTGATATCAAACTTAAAATCAGCTAAATCACTATTAACATTCTTTTCTAGTTTACCTAATCTTTCTACTAAATCTTTTTCATCATTCTTCTTTAATAATATTACTATTGCTAATATTATTAAAATTACTAATAAACCTATTATTACACAATTCATAATCAAATCCATAACTAAAACCTCTCATCTATATTAAATTTCTTATTAATAAATTGACTTAATCCATAAGCTACTAATAACATAATAACCACTTTAATTATTAGAATTGGATTTTTTAAACATTCAATTATATTAGATCCTATATATCCCCAAAATATAACAATAAATACTTTACCAACTAATAATGAATATAAATATTTCTTTTTAGGTATTTTAGATACCCCTGCTCCTAAATTAATAAAAAATGAAGGAGCAAAAGGAATAGCAATAATTAAAGCTAACTTAGCAAAAGATAAATTACTAATAGCATTTACTATCTTTCTTAAATACTTTTTCTTTTTACTTTTCTTTTGAATAAAATTATTAAATAATTTTCTTGATAAACAAAACATTGTAAAAGATCCCAACGTGGTACATATCCAAGATACTAAACAACCAATAACTGGACCAAGTGTTAAAATATTAACTGTTATAAACACAAATAATGGTAAAAAAGCTAAAGTACCTTCTAAAAATATTAAAATACAACAAAATATTGGAGCTAATACACCAGCATTCATTAAAAATTCATTTAACCAAGTATTTATATCATTTAAAAGCTCCATAAACATCACAACTATATTATAGTTTAATTAAGCTTAAATAACAATAAAGGAGCATTTAAAGATGTAAACTCATTCCTTATAAACAAGTGTTACATCATATCCATAAAAATCTAAAATATTAGTTGCTTTCTTAGATTTAATTCCTCCATTACAATAAATAAAATACTTCTTATTTTTATCTAATAACTCTTTATGATTAATAAGTAATTGTTCATAAGGAATATGTATTTCATCACTTACCACATGACTTTCATTATTATTAATATCAATAAATATTCCCATATTACTTTGATAATCACTAAGTAAAATCTTTTTCAAAACTTCACCCCCTAATATTCTATTCAAAAGAAAAGAGATGACTTAATCAATTAGTCATCTCCAAAGAAATCATCAAAGAATTCATCATCTGAAATAACACTATTATCATTAATAACTACTTTATCAGGATCAATATTAACATTTACTTTTTCTGATTCTGCAGGTTTATTAACATTTATCTTAGTATTATTTGCCTCTTTAGTTGGTTCTACTTTAGTATTATAAATATTATAATCATTAGTATTATTTTTCTTTTCTCCAACTTTATATGAAGTAACATTAGGTTTAATATTAGTATTTGAAGTAAATTCATTAACTTCTTTTTTAACTTCTTCTTCATTCTTTACTTCATCTTTAACACTACTCATAATATCTGGAACTTGATTATAAATGTTATAATCATCTTTTTCAGTCTTCACAACTGTTCCGCTATTATAATTAGGTTGAATAATTGAAGCATTTTCCACTTTAGGTAAAGTATCATAACTATCTATATCTTCAACAGGACTACTAGTAGCTACTGCTATATTAGCTTTTTCATTACCTATTGTAATACCACTACCATCACTAGAACTACTAGATGAATTAAAGATATTAAATGAATCAAGATCTGGTGTTTTAAGATTATCTAAATGATTATCAACCTTTTCACTTACCGGTTCGACATCTTTGATCTTAGTTTCATTATTACTTAAAATCATATTATCTAAATCATCATTAAATTTATCAATATCCATTGTTGGTTTTTTATTTTGTTCTGTTTCTTTTAATTTAGCTTGTTCCTCTTTTTGACGTGCTTCTTCTGCATCTAATTCTGCAATCTTTCTATCGATATCTCTCATCATTGCATCTAAGTCAAGTCCGCCACCAAGTCCACCAAATAAGCCACTATCACTTTTATTATCAGGTATTGGTGGTCCGAATGGATTAGAACTAGTAGGTGGGAACATATCATTACTAGGTCCGAATGGATTATCCTTAAATGGATTACCACCAGAAACACTACCACTATTTTCACTTAATGAATTTTTAATTTTTTCACTTTTCTTCTTTTTTGTAAATTCTTTTATATCAAACTTTTGAATTTCTTTTTTCTCTCTTGTTGGATATACTGCTTCAGTCTTAGGATGACCCCATTCCATCTTAAAGTTAGGTGTATATTTAGTTTTAAATGGTGATAAACGCCATCTAATTATAATAGCTTCAAATAATTTTAATTTTTGTAAATCAGTTACTGTTACAAGTGGTGTCGAAGCAGTTTTCTCTTTATCATTAGATTTAACTTCACCACACATTTTACTAATTTCTTCCAAAGCCGCTAACTCAGTACTAATTAAGTAAACTAAATTACCACAGTTACCTTTAATAGTTTCAGCATCTTCATTACCATAAACACTTTTTAATTGCGCAAAGTTTTGAATAATAAAGGTAAATCTTATAGATCTTGAACGAGCTGCTGTAACCATTGTTGTAACATCCTTAAGTGGTGGCATATTAGCAAACTCATCAAGAATAAAATTAGTTCTAAATGGTAATTTACCACCATTACTTTGCGCAACATCAATTAATGTTTCATAAACTTGTTTAATGAATATTGTAGCAAGACCATGATATGTTGTTTTTTCATCATGAATTATAATAAATACAGCGGTTTTTTCTTTACCAATATTACGCATATCAAAATCACTATATGAAAGCATTTCTGATAAATTTTCACGTGATGCAAATAATCTTATCTTTTGTCTAAATACTGATAAAATACCACCTTTAGTATCAGAAGGAGCATTTATTGTATTAGAGGCGAAAACATATGCATTTGAATCTTCACCTTTTAATGTAAAATACTCTTTAACATAGTTACTCGCCGCGAATTTTTCTTCACCAACTGTACTCATCAAACTAATTGAATTAAGATTGATTTCTTCCAACTTAGCATCTTCAAATAATCCTAATGCTAAACCTGAGAAGTAGTCAGCTGCTGACTTTTCCCAGAAAGGTTCACCCTTATTATTAGGATCATACAAAATATTTAAAGCAACGTCATCTAGTAATTCTGTTGATTTATCAACATTACCATCTTTATAGTATTGATAAGGTAAAGTAAGTGGATTCCATGCATTACCATTTTGTGGTTCACGGAAGTTTAAAACAACTACATTATACCCTCTTTGTCTCATATAATCACTAGATGCTTTAAATAACTCACCTTTAGGGTCTGTAATAATCATACTTTCGCCTTTTTTAATTAAAAGTTCAACCATTGGTTCAACAATAGTCTGAGATTTACCTGAACCAGTAGAACCTATAACTAAGTTATGATATTCACCATTATCAACCCATAATCTTCTACCATCATTAACCAAAGGAATTCCGGCAGCTGTCGTTTCCTTAGCTAAAGGATCAACTATTTCAACACCTTTATCATTTTTAATTTCTCTATCTTTTGACCATCTAGAATAACCTTTACTATCTTTTTCACCTATTTCAATACCTACACCTTTTTTTCTTTCAAATACCAAAGAAGAAACACTTGTAAATATTAAAACTAAAAGAATTAAAAATAAAACTAAAGTTGCCCCAAAAAACTCAGTTAATCCAGGGATAGGATTCAATCCAGAAAAAGAACCTGTTTCACCAAAAGAATTTATATTAGCTGTTGCAATTGCACAAAGATAAAATAAAAAGCCAGCAAAGATTGCAAACATTATTAAATCTTTACTTGAAATACGAAATTTCATGAGCCATACACCCCAAATCTACTAATATTATACTACATATTAATACAAAAATAAAAGGTCTATTAGAACCTTTTATTTATTATTAACGTTTAGATATTTTAGTAATAATTAAGACGAATACAAAGAATGCTACCAAACAACATAGAGCTACTAAAACTGGATTTTTATTAGCAATCTTACTAATCTCAGATTTTTCTTCTTCATCATCATTATTTTGCTTATTCTCCTCAGGTTCTTCTACCTCAGGATCACTTGGATTACTTGGATTACTTGGCGTACTAGGATTTATATCATATAAAATATAAATACTCTTTTGCATATTAGGAGTAAATACCCAAGTATAAACATTATCTTTAACTGAATCAGCATTACTCTCTTTAACCGGATAATTAGATTTAATATTAACCTTAATTTCTGTTAAATTAGGATATTCTTTAAATAATAAGATTCCTGCATTATCAGTTGATATTCCTATTGTCTTTTCATTATTATCTTTTATAACTGAAGCTGATGAAAAAGACTTTTTAACCGTTCTACTTTTAACATAATTAGCTAAAGTAAAATTATATTTATAATTTAAGACATATCCACTACTTAATTCAGTTGTCGTCTTTTCATAATAACTAATACCACTTTCTTTAACATCTGGCATTGTATCGACTATTTCAGTTTCAGCAAAAGCTGGAATATATTCTCTAAAAGCATTTTTAATTTGTTCTTTAGTTAAATAATTATCTTGTAAAGCTGTAATTGCTACATTTTCTTCAATTCCATTTTCTGTAACAACTAAATCAACATTGGCACTACAACCACATAATAAGAATAAAAGTCCTATTAATATACCTATTTTCTTTTTCATTATCCTTCACTCCTTTGATGGGTTGCATACCATCCATCCATTTTTATTCCCCAATAACCAGAACTATTAAATGGTCTTCTTGTAAATAAGACACCTGCTGCATTACCACTTGCTTCAGCACAAATATAATTACCCGAGCTTTCTTCTATTCCTACAACTAATACAATATGCCCACTAGATTCTAGTAAATCACCTGGTTCCAAAACTGGTGAACTAGATAATGATACTTTTTGTACTCCAGACATATTTTGGAAATTACCAGCTAACATTTGCGCTATATTAAATCCACCATTTTTAATTGCCCAAGGAACAAATCCTGAACAATCTAAGCCACAATAATTATAAGATTGATTATTAGCATAAGTATGACATTGTGTACTACCCCAATAACCTAAAGCACCTATTACAACACCATCGGCATGTCCCCCACCCCAATAGTAAGGAACTTTAACATTATAATTATTACCAAGTTCAGCAATTAAAGTAACAGCTGCTGCTACAACTCCAGCTCTTGTACCAAAACCAGCCTTCTTAACATTTTTTTCAATTAAACCATTAAATGCCTCTAAACTAGTACCTTGACTCTCTAAGAAAGAATCTAAAGGTTCATGTAAGATAGTATGACCATCCGAAGATAATACATAATCACCATAATCAATAATACCACTTGAACAAGTTGCCCCAGAAATACTACCTCCACCATAATGAATACTTAATATTTCATCATATGTATGTCCTTCAGAAGCTAACCTACTCCATTCATTTTGATCTTTATCAATATAATTAGTATAAACAACATTACCACTATCATCTAATAATACTTTACCTTTAACTTCTTCAGCAACACTTAATATTTCTTCTCTTAAAGCTTCATCTGGTTGAGCCTTCCATACATAAGCTCCTGATGTACTACTATCTACTTCAGGACTTACTAAAGCTGGACTATCTCCCCTTGTCATTCTATAACATGGTCGATCATAATCACAATAAACTTGATCATTAGTACAAGCACGCATCCTTATTTTGCCTGTATTAGGATTATATCCATAGAAACAATCATCAGGATTACTTGGACACATTGAAGAATTTCTAGTTAAAGCAAAATTACGTGCTGCTACTATTTGTGTTTTAAAATACTCAGGATTATCTCTTGAATAACTAACTTCTGCTAAAGCAACCCCAACTACATATTTTTCAAAATCAACTGTTTCTAAAACTGTATAATTACCAGGTTTAGCATCACAATTAACTATTTCTACTTCTAATCCCTCTAAATTAACCGAACCTGTTGATAAAACACCATTTAAAGAATAATTACATTTACCATTACTACCATTACTATTTATTTCATCAGTTAAATTAGTAATAATTAATATTAAAAGAATTAATATAATTACAGCTAAAATTGCGGCAATATGAGGATTAGCTTTTAAAAAGTCCCAGATAGCTTTCTTAGCAGCTCCTAAAGCTTTATTAAATGGATTATTTTTATTCCCACTATTTCTCCCATTACTATTATCTGATACATCATCTTTAGAATCAGCTTTACCACTTAATAAGTTTTTAAATCCCTCTTTAATTCTTGTTCCTAAAGAAGGTGTACTATTATCATTTATACTACCAGATGAAGATGATGTATCTTTTTTCTTTTCATCTTCATCTCCTTGTTGTACTCTTCTTGAATGATTCATATTTTGATAGAAACGATCATTTTTATTTTCATCATTTTGTGGCGTTCTATTCTTTTTTAAAGCCCCATACCCATTACCAGTTTGAGCTTCATTTTGTTGATCGATTTTTTCCTTATCTAAATCATTTGGTGCTTCAGGATTTTTTCCTTCACTTCCACTTTTTGACTCTGGACCACTATCTTGACTATCAGAAGTTTCCTTAGGTTGTTCTTCTTTACTTTCTTCTTTATCTTCTTTTTTCTCTTCTTCTAAATCATTTTTCTTAGGTAAACCACCTGAAGGATTTGCTTCTTGATCCCCAGTTGTAACATTTGGATTTCCCTGCGGAACACCATTATCTTTAGTAACTGGTTCTTCACCATCTGGACGAACTGGATGTGATTGATCAGGCACAGAATCCCCATAATTCTTACCTACATCAGGTGCACCTTCATGTGCTTGAGAAGGACTAGGTTCTCCTTTAGTATCTGGTCTAGAACTACTAGGTTCTCCTTTACTTAAACCATCATCTTTTCTTGGTAAACTAGAAGCTTTAGAAGTATTATTTGCCCCCGTATTATTCATCATTGCATTAGGATTATATCCATTAGAAAAAGCTCTATCTAAATCACTACTTGCTGATGAACCTTTATTAACTTTATCAAGATCTTTAACAAAATCATCAACAGATCTACTAATATCCTTTTGTTCAGATCCTTGACTACTACTTTCAGGTTCTACCCCTACTTCTAACTTAAATTTATTATCGGAATCTTGTGCCATAATTACCACTTCCACACTATTAAAAGTATATCATAAAAGACCAAAAGAAAAAAGCTGATAAACAGCTTTATTTACTATAGTCCTCCTCCGGCACCAAAAGAATCTAATTCCTCTTGTGTACAAAGAATTCTTACTCTCATACGTCTACTACCACAAACAAACAACGCTTCACCTTGGTTATAATATTTAATACTATCCATTTCACTTTCATTTAAGTCAATTAATAAACTTAAATCTTCAACAGCTTGTTTCTTCAAACCCATTACTAAGTAATAAGAAGCATTATCAAATATTGCTTTACCATGAAC
>CANPXB010000027.1 GCA_947585595.1 uncultured Bacilli bacterium | reverse complement strand
AGTTTACAAAACAGCTGCTGCAGCCCAAGCAATTTTAGTTGGAAATGCAACAGTAAGTGAGAAAGACGGAGTAGTAATATAAAAAATAGATAATAAAAAAAGGAAATCACTCTTTTATAGATAATATATAAGATAGAGGGAGTGGTTTTTATTGATAAGTTTAATGAAGAAATAAGATATAAAGAATATATTACTTTAGAAGAAAAAGAAATATTAATTAAGAAATATAATAAAAGTGTTGATAAATTAATAGATATTCACAATGAAGAATATTTTAAAGAAAAGAGAAAAGAAGTAACGATACTTGATAATATAAATGGATATCCTTTAGATGATTATCAAAGTAAAGTAGTTTTAAGTAATGAAAAAGCTACTTTAGTAGTAGCTGGGGCGGGGAGTGGAAAGAGTTTAACTATAATAGGTAAAATAGTTTATTTAGTTAATTATTGTCATATAGATCCAGATGATATATTATGTATATCTTTTACAAATGATGCGACAATTAATTTAAAAAATAATATAGCTAAGAACTATAATTTTAAGATAAATATTTACACATTTCATAAACTAGCATTAGAAATATTAAAACAAAACAATGTATCATTTGTCATCGCTCCTGATAATTTTTTAGAAGAAACTATTGATAATTTCTTTAATAATATCATTCCCTATAATGAGAAATATATGAATAGTTTAAAAATAATACTTGGTAAAGATTATAAAGATAAAGATATAAGTAGTTTAAAAAGATTAATTATTACTTTTATATCATTATTTAAATCTAATAATTATGATATTAGTTATTTTAAAGAGATATTAAAGAAGATTAAGTTAACAATTAATTATAAAGATTATCGAATAAATAAAAATATATTATTACTTATTATTAATATTTATTTGTTATATGAAGGTGAATTACATAAAGAAGATGCTATAGATTTTAATGATATGATTAATAAAAGTTTAGATTGTTTAAAGAGTAAAGGACTTAAGAAGAAGTGGAAGTATGTTATTGTTGATGAGTATCAAGATACTTCGATAACAAAGTTTAATTTAATAAAGGAGATTATTCATTTAACTGGGGCGAGGTTTTTAGCAGTAGGTGATGATTTTCAATCTATTTATAGATTTACAGGATGTACATTACATTTGTTTTTAAATTTTACTAAGTTATTACCATATGCCAAGATATTTCAAATAGTTAATACTTATCGTAATCCCCAGGAATTAATTAATGTAGCTGGTAAATTTATTATGAAGAATAAAGCCCAACAAAAGAAGAATTTAGTATCACATAAACATTTAGATTATCCAGTTAAGATATATTTTAGTGATAATAGGGTTAAAGCTTTAAAGAGTTTATTAATGATGATAAAGAAGAATAAAGTTAAAGAAGTAATGGTTTTAGGACGAAATAATAAAGATATAAAAAGATATATTGATAAAGAATTTAAAGTAGATAATGATATTTATACATATAATGATTTTAATTTTAGATATTTAACGATGCATAAATCTAAGGGGTTAGAAAGTGAAGTAGTAATACTTATTAATATCGAAGATTCTTTAATAGGAATGCCAACTCAGATTAAACAAGAGAAGTTATTAAAATATGTTAATAAACAAAAAGAATATTATAAATATGAAGAGGAAAGAAGATTATTTTATGTAGCTTTAACAAGAACAAAGACGATAACATATATAATAAGTCCTTTAAGTAAACAATCGATTTTTGTTAAAGAAATATTAAAAGATAAGAAATATGTAGAGCAAATAAAAATGTAAACGATAATGTTTACATTCCCATTTTAGGTCCAGTTTGTTCTTGTTGTTCTTGTTTCTCTTGTTGTTCACTTATTGTAACTAAAGCAGCGTTGTAGCCAGCTTCAAATGCTTCTAATTCTTCAGGAGTAGATGCTTTAAAGTAATTCTTTTCTAAACCTTCAAAAGCAAATTCTTTACCCATATTGTAAAACTCTTGTCTTTGTTCAGGACCAGTCAGTCTTTCCAATCCAATCACCTGCAAATATTATAACATTAAATAGTCTATTGTGCTATAATATTTTCGATAAAGAAACGGGGATTAGTATGAATAGTAGTTATGATAATAAAGTAGTTTTAGTAACTGGTAGTAGTCGTGGTATTGGGGCTTCAACAATAGAAGTTTTTGCTAAGAATAAGTTTAATGTCGTAATAAATTATGTTAATAGTGAAAGTAAAGCTTTAAGTTTAAAAGAGGAAGTTGAAGCTAAGTATGGAGTTAAAGCATTAGTAGTTAAAGCTGATGTAAGTAAGGAAGAAGAAGTTAAGAGGTTAGTCGATGTAACATTGAGTGAATTTGGGCATATTGATGTTTTAGTTAATAATGCTGGAATAGCGATTGATACAACTTTAGAAGATAAGACAGTTGATAATTTTAGAAAAATTTTAGATGTCAATTTAATTGGAACTTTTTTGATGTGTAAGTATGTTGGAGAAGTAATGATGAAACAAGGATATGGTTCGATAGTTAATATATCTTCAACTAATGGAATAGATTCTTATTATGCTTATAGTATGGATTATGATGCTTCTAAAGCAGGAGTTATTTCTTTAACACATAATTTTGCTAATTTATATGCACCGAATATAAGAGTTAATAGTATTGCACCTGGTTGGGTGAATACCGAGATGAATAAAGAACTAGGTGAAGATTATATAAATGATGAATGTAAGCATATTTTACTTGGTAGATTTGCTGAACCTTATGAAATAGCTGAATTTATTTATTATATTGGGGTAGAGGCTACTTATGTAAATGATGCAATTATAAAGGTTGATGGAGGTAGATGTTAATGAATGATTTAAATATAAGTAAAGAAACTTTAGATTTCATTGAAGAGGAAGAAATTAAGTTAAAAGATATATTTAGTAAGATAGATAAACAAGCGAAAGATAATTCAATGAAAGTCTTAGCTGGTTTTCAAAAATATGAGGTATCAGAAAGCTATTTTAATAGTACTACTGGTTATGGTTATAATGACTTAGGAAGAGATAATATTGAAAAGATTTTTGCTTATGTTTTAGATGGAGAAGATGCGATAGTTAGAAGTCAATTTATATCTGGAACACATGCTTTAACAGTAGCTTTATTTGCTTATTTAAGACCTAATGATATTATGTTATCTATTTCTGGTTTACCTTATGATACATTACATGAAGTAATAGGCATAGTACCTAATAATAGTAGTTTAGCTTCTTTTGGGGTTATGTATGAGCAGATCGATTTAGTAGATAATGATTTTGATTATGAAAAGATTAAAGATTATTTAAAGAAGAATAAAGTTAAATTAATTGAGATTCAAAGAAGTAAAGGTTATTCAACAAGAAAGAGTTTAACAATTGATAAGTTAGAGAAAGTTATTAAATGTATTCGTGAATTAGATAAAGATGTAATTATTATGGTTGATAATTGTTATTGTGAGTTTGTGGAAAGTAAAACACCTTTAACAGTAGGAGCTGATGTAATGGTTGGATCTTTAATTAAGAATTTAGGTGGAGGAATTGCCCCTAATGGAGCTTATATAGCGGGTAAAAAAGATTTAGTTGATTTAGCTGGGGAAAGACTTACTTGTCCAGGTGAAGGTAGGGAAGTCGGTCCTACTTTAGGGATTAATAAAAGTTTATTACAAGGGTTATTTATGGCTCCTTCAGTAGTAGCTAGTAGTTTAAAAACAGCAATATTAGCTAGTAAATGTTTAGAAGATTTAGGTTATAATGTAGAACCTAAATATGATGAAGAAAGAGCAGATATCGTTCAAAATATAATATTTAATGATAAAGATAAATTAATTAAGTATGTACAAGGTATTCAAATGGGTTCACCAATTGATTCACAGGCAGTACCAATGCCTTGGGATATGCCTGGTTATGAAGATCAGGTTATTATGGCCGCAGGAGCATTTACGCAAGGTTCATCTATTGAACTTAGTTGTGATGGACCAATTAGAGAACCATATATTGCCTATCAACAAGGTGGTCTTACATATGAGTATGGTAGACTAGGGGTTGCTAGAGCAATTGAAGAACTAAAAAAATAGTCAAGAAGCAAGTAAAATACTTGCTTTTTTCAATAATAATTAAATAATGTATGATATACTTAATTAGAATGGTAGAAAAGGTAAAAGAGGAGTTTTTAAACATGATAGATTTAGTAGCTAAACAAAAAGAAGTATATCAAAATAAATTAAATAAAGGATTTAATGTAACTGATGTTAATCAAGAGTTTTGTTATTTATATGGGGAAGTAGCTGAAGCTTTTGATGCTTATCGTAAAAAGAAAGAAGATTTAAATGAAGAATTAGCGGATATTATGATATTTACGATGGGTTTAGCAGAAATATTACATATTAATTTAGAAGATGCTGTTTTAAAGAAAATAGATAAGAATAATAAAAGAGTTTATGTTAAGAATGATAAAGGTGTCTTAGTGAAAAAAGGAGAATAGATTATGGCTCATGAATTAACTAATGATGAAATTGAAGAATTAGTAGGTCTTAAAGATCCAGATCGTAATTTCTTGAAAGTAAGAAAGAATGGTTTATTACTTACAGATAATCAAGTAGGGACTTTAGAAAGATATAATATTGATCCTAGTAAATGTGGTAGTATGTCTGAATTACTTTATATGATTGAACAAGAAGATTATGATGAAGATAGTGAACTCGCTTATTTAGCAGAACAATTATCAGAAACTAATTATTATCAAAATACAAATAAATAATAGATAAGGTAGGTGGATTATGTCTTCAAAAGATAAATTAAAAAGATATCAAAAAGCTAAATTTGAGAATTTTAAGAAAGTTAATGAATTAAAATTAAATGATGATGAAGCTTATATTGATTTAAAATTAGATGATTTTAAGAGCATTATATCTACTTACTCATTAAGTGTAAATCCTATTTTAAAAGAGGATTTTTTGTCTTTTATAGAAAACTATGCTTCTTATATACCTTTAGATTATCCTTTAGTATTAGAGATACATAGTAAGAAGATTAGTGCAGAAGAAAGAATATTACTTAGAAAACTAATTAAAAATCATTTTAGTTTAATGAAGATAAATAAGGAAATGGAACTTAAAGCTTTAAGAAGAAAGAGCTTTTTCTTCTTATTAATGGGGGTTATAGGTTTTGTTTTATTAGCTATTAGTATTAATTATAATATATTTGGATTTATGAAAGAAATAATATCTTTTATAGCTTCTTTTAGTGTATGGGAATTTGGGGAATTATACTTGTTTGAACAGGATGATTTAAAGGAACAAGTATTAAAATATAGTCATTTAGCAAAAATTAGAATTGTTTATACTAAAGATGATAGATAATTAGAAATAATTATGATATAATTATATAGATATAAAGAAAACGGAGGGGATTACTCATGGAAGGAAAAGGTCAAAAATTCCAAGTTGAAATAGAAACTGGAGAATTAATGGATGCAGAAATATTATCTGTTGTAGAAATAGATGGTAAAGAATATGCTGTTTATTCATTAGATAATAAAAATGGAACTTTTGATATATTAGCTTCGTATGTTACTAAAGACCAAGAAGGTTATGATCAATTAGTAGATATTAATAATCCAATGGATAAAGAAAAGATATCTAACTTTATTAAGAGTCTTGTAGCATAGGGGAGGAGAGGTTAAAATGTTTTATAAAATGTTTGATGAAATGAAATCTCGTGTTGCTAGTGGAGTTTATCCCTGGGTACTTGATCCTTTAAGAAAAAAAAGCTCTAAATTAAATTTCCGTGGACCAGTTGATCTTAATACTTTATCGGAAGAAGATCGTATGAGAGCTATGGCTGAAGATTTATTGTCTAAGAGTGAAGAATCAGTTGTAGTAGCTATAGAATCTTTAGAAAAGGTTTATGATAAAGAATGGATTGAAAGATTTAAAAAAATCGTTAATGAAGTTAAAATAAATATGGCTTCTGATAAGATGGATGATGAAATAAAAGCTTTATTTGAAGAATTAAAAGAAATAAGTATGCCTATTAGAAGAAATGTTACTTTAGATAAATTTAAAGAAGTAGTTAATAAAGATGCTTCTGATATAGATATATATGCTAATAGTATAGGTAAAAGTTTAAAAGATTATCTTCTTAAACGTAGTGTTGTAGTTAGAAAGATAGCTGATTATGAAAAAACTTTTGGCTCTTGTCCTTATGGTAAAGTAGCTATATGTAGTGATGAAGAAGTAAAAGAATTGTATAGAGTTATAGCTGAAAGAAGTGCTCAATTAGAAAAAGAAGCTAAAGAACTTCCTGAAGATAAAAGAGGTTCTTATATAGCAAGAATGAGTAGTTTAGATGGCTTAAGAAATGTTTTACCTAATTTAATGGGTGATATGAGTAATTTCGATAAAATTAGAAGAGAAGTAGATGAAAGTATTAAAACTACTAATAAGGGTAAAGAAGATAGTAAAGATAGATTATATAAAGAATTAAAAGACTTATTGCTAAGTAAACAACCTGGTTTTATGGATAAACTTAGAAAACTTGATTATACTATAAAAACTGATATTGAAAGTCTTAATAGGAGTGTATATAGTATATTAGGTAAATATTCAACATTAAGTGAAACGGAAAAGAATGATATAAGAGGAACAGTTACGGCTGAAGTAGAAATGTTTCCTGGGGTTGATAGTGAATTATTTACAGCTTTATTTAAAAAAGATGGTTTGTTAGATGTAATTCAATATTCTATTGAACCATTATCTAAACTTGAATTTGGTAAAGATGAAGAAAAAGTTAAAGAATTTAAAAAAGAATTAATTAATCTTCGTGCTGTTGTTAGTGGGCTTAAGAGTGATCCTGTTTTAACTGCTCATGGAACAATAGTGGAACTTAATGAAGATAGTTGTGTTTTAAATATTAAAATACCTTCAGTAGGAATTAATTACTCTAAAAAAGTAATGGATAGAGATGCTTATTTAAGTTATCAATCATTGGATGTAAAGAAAATTGTCGATGAATTTATGATGGTTGCTGGTCCTAAAATTGATATAATAATAAGAAATGTATTCGATAAGGTTAGTAGAATGGAAAAGCCAGATTCTAGTGTGTTTGGAACATTAGTATCAGAAGATATTAATAAATATAAAGAAAGAATAATGGCTTTAGGTATTAGTGAAAGTAATGCTCTTAATATTTTAAGAAGTGAATTTGATGGAGCATATGAAAAAGCTCGTGCTAAGAATCCTATTGATTGTGCATTAGCAGAGTTTATTGGTAATCATTTAATTGATAAATTTGCTCCTATTAAAGCAGGTATTAGTGAATTAGCAAAATTAGATTATAGTAATCCAGAATTTGCTTCTAAATATAGTGCTTTACAAGGAAATATTAAGAATTTTATTGAATTTGTTAATAATGAAGAAAATAAAAGATATGGTATAGAAGTTATCTATGATGAAGATTTTGAAAAATTAGGTATTAATTATCATAGTGATTTAATACCAATGTATACTATGGAAGTATTAACTACAGAAGCATTAAAAGCTAAGAATGCTGCTAAGGGTGTTAAACCAGCTCCAACAGAACCAGGTAAAGGAGAACCTGAACCAGGTAAAGGGGAGCCAGTACCACCTAAACCAGAAGAACCAAAACCAGTTGTACCTCCTACTGAGGAACAAGTTAAAGATCAACAAGTATATATTGAATTAATGAATATTACTAATGATAATATTAGAAATTTAAATAATATTAATAATAGTTTACTTACATTTGAAGATGTTGGTTTAACGGAAGACTTCATGAGAAATAGTATAAATAATGAAAGATTAGCTAGAGAATTAGATTTACGTATTCTTTCATCTAAGACAGAATTATCAACATTAAGAGCAGAATATGCTAAGAAATATAAACAATTATTATTTAGTAATCCTGAAATAAAAGCTATGACTTTTGAAAAAGTTAAGTTCTTAGGAAGTTATAAAGATTTTGTTCAAAAACATGATAGATTAATTGTAATGGCTGAATTAGAAATAGCTAAGTTAGCTGAAGAAAAGAAATCTAATCCAAAAGCGGCTGAAGAAGTTATGGCGAAGATTAATCTATTATTAGAATTTATTGATAGTCAAAATTCATTAATAGGACGTCGTATGATGGCAGCTTGTCAAGAAGAAAATATTGATTTATTACAAGCGTTACAAGAACGTCGTGAATATAAGAATAAATTAAGAGAAGAACTTCGTAAAGGTAAAGGCAAAGGAGAAGAGGAACCTAGTAAAGTTGATCCTGAACCTGAGCCAGAACCTGAACCAGTTCCACCAACACCGCCAAAACCAGAACCAAAAC
The DNA here is from genome assembly GCA_947585595.1 of uncultured Bacilli bacterium. Lineage (GTDB taxonomy): Bacteria > Bacillota_I > Bacilli_A > RF39 > UBA660 > Coprovivens. The sequence goes on along the minus strand of CANPXB010000027.1, from coordinate 13,677 downwards.
CTGAACCTGAAAAGCCTGAAGTTTCAATTAATAATAAACATTTAGTATTTAATCCTCGTAAGGTTCAAAAGATAGATCGTCATTATTCTGCAATTATTGAAGGTGTTGATACATTAACTGTTTCTGTAATTAAGAATGGTTTACGTATTAAATATAGTAGAGATTTAGCAGAAAAATTACATAAAGTTAAAAATAGTCTTGCTCGTTTAGCATTAGTTAAAAAAGATAATTATCGTGTAAGAAAATCTACACAATTAGATTTAGCTGATGATGATACAGTAATTGAAACTGAAGTAGCATTTAAGACTAAAGATGAAATAGATCCTAATGAATATAAGGTTGAAATTAGAAACGACGATGGCGTTATCTATGAATATGATTTAGCTAATTTACCAGAAGACGCTAAAGGAAAATCTAGATAGTTTAAGCACCTTGATAAAAGGTGCTTTTATCATTGAAAAAAACATAAAAAAAGTGTATATTTATTATAGGTAACTATAAAGAATAAAGAGAGGAGTTGTTTTTTGTGGAAGAAAAAGATTCTAAGAATAATAGTCAAATAGAACTTAGTTCTGATAATTCGACAAGTAATACTCCAATTGATGATTCTATTATAGAAGAAAACGAAGAAAAGAAAAGAGATTTATCTGCTATAATACCAAAGTTTGCTGAAGAAGATAATAATGCTAATGCAATAGAGTTAATTAGTAAAGATAATGAACTTAAAAGTGATGGAGCTGTTTCATTAGGAACGATTAATAGTGAATTAGTTACAACAGTTAATAATGAAGCTAAGTTACCAGAACAAATAGATATAGAACAAAGAAAAATAGATGCTCAGAAAAGAAAAAATCAACATAATAAGAAAAAGAAAAAAGTTAGTTTAAGTGCGCAAAAGTTACAAAATAGAACAGCTTTAGGAGCTTTAGTAGTTATTATAGCTTTAGCTGGTTTTGCTTATTATTTATTTAATAAACCAACAGAAGATGATTTTCAACCTATTAATTTTTCAATAGAATTAGGAGAAAAACTTCCTCTTAGAACTTCTTCTTATGTTAAACCAGGTATAGGGACTGAAGTTAATGAGATTTTATATGCCTTAGATTTATCTAAAGTAAATGTTTCAGTACCTGGAACATATGAATTTACCATAACTTATAATAAAATTAAAAAGACAGGTAAAATAACAATTAAAGATACAACACCACCAGAATTAGAAGTAAGAGAACTTATAATATCTGAAGGTACTACATATAATGCAGCTTCTTTTGTAGAAAGATGTAGTGATCCGAGTGGATGTAATTATTCTTTCCAAGATAGTGCAACAACAACTAAATATACATCACCTGGTTCTTATGTAGTATATGTTGTAGCTACTGATGCTTTTAATAATCCAACTACTAAACAAGCTAGTTTAATTATTGAAGCTAAAGGTAATTTAAGAACATATCAAAAATCAGTATTATATGATAATTCATTAGGATATGAAGTATCTGAATCATATAACTTAAGATTCTTAAAGAATCAACAAGATTCTATCTTAATTACTGGTACTCATGTATTACAACATAAATATCAAGATAAATCTAGATATGATAAAGATAAACAAACATATGCTGGTGAAGTTAATTATACATTTGATGATGCTAATATGACGATTATATATACACAGACAAACTTAACATATGTAGGAAGTAATTATTCAAGATTATCTGATATTGAAAGCTATTTAAATAGAGAAGGATTCTCTTATATAAGTTAAAGGATGATGTTAAATGAGTAGAAGAAGAGATTCTCTAAATAAAAGAAATAGAAGAGCTAGTGAATATAAGAAACAACATAAAAATATCGAAAGACAAGAACAAAATAATAATATTCAAGAAAAAGAAGATATATTTAATGTATTAGATCATTTTGCAGAAGAAGATTATTCTAAAAGAGAATTGATAATGGATGAAGATACATTTATATATGAAAATACTTCACCTATTAAAAAGACTGATTCTTATAGTGTTACAGAAGATGTAACAGATAATAATTATCATGAAGTTGCTAATTTAGATGATACTAAAATAAATATTCTTAATTTAGAGAAAACTAATACATTTAAGAAGATAAAAGATAAGACAAATAATGAAGAAGATATTAATAATGAAAGAATAATGATAGATATTGGTTCTAAGAAACATATTAGTTTTAAGACAAGAATTACAGTTTTAAGTATCTTACTTATATGTTCTTTAGGAATAGCTAGTTTATTCTTATATGGTTTTGTTACTTTTAAAGATAAAGGAGCAGTACTATATAATCATAGTGGTAATAGTAATTATCGTTTATATCTTAAAGATAATGAAGATAATATTACTTATTTAGATAGAAAAGATATTAAAAATAGTAATAAAGTTTATTTAATGGATTTAGTTAATAAGATAGATGTTAATTTTAATTATAATATTAATCTTAATCAACAAGTAGATATTGATTTTAAATATGATATAGTAGCAGAAATAATAATTAATGATTTAGATGGTAAAGAGTTATATTCTGATAAATTTACTTTATTAAGTCCTAAAGATATAAAGATGAGAAATGATAATGAAGTTAATATTACAGAAGAAGTTAAGAATATTGATATAGGTTATTATCAAAGTATTGCTAATAGTTATAGTAGTCAATTAGAGGAAGAAACAGATAATTACTTAAATATATATTTAGAAGTAAATAGAAAAGATGTTAGCAATAAACTACTTTTAGATGATATAGATGAAGTAAATATTTTAATTCCTTTATCAGATAATGTAACGATGTCTAATATTGTTTCTAATGACTTAATAGATAATGATAATCAAGAAATAAAGAAAATAGGTTTTATTAATACGAAAAGAGATATTATATGTATAGCTTTAGTATTTGTTATTTTAGCTGTATATTTTATATTAAGGTTATATAATTTACTTATTCTATTAAAAGATAAGACTAGTGTATATGATAAATATATTAAGAAGATTTTAAGAAAATATGATTCATATATAGCTGAAAGTACAACAGTAGTTAATTTAAAGAAAATGAATGTAATAAAGATTAAGAATTTTGATGAACTATTAGATGTTTATAATAGTTTAGGATTACCAATTATTTATTGTGAAGTAGTTAAAGGTCAAAAGAGTTATTTCTATATTAAGAATAATAAAGATATATATTTATTACAGGTTAAAGCTGTTGATTTAGAAAAGAAATAAGACTATTTAAAGGGATTTAGGTAGTCTTTTTGATTATGCAATAAAGTGTTATAAGAATATATTACTATAGGGGAGGTATATATGAATAATAACACTAATTGTTTATTGCAATCAGCAAGACAGAAAGTAAATAACTATAATAAGAATAATTCATCTAATGGTCCTTGTTGTGGTTTTAGAGACTTATCTGGAGGAATTCAAGGACCTACTGGTCCAACTGGCCCTATAGGTCCGACTGGACCAACGGGACCTCAAGGAATCCAAGGTGTTCAAGGAATTCAAGGTTTAATTGGACCTACTGGCCCACAAGGGATTCAAGGTACATCAGGAGTTGCTGGAGCTACAGGACCAACGGGACCTACAGGTTTAACTGGTCCACAAGGTGAAGTAGGACCAACAGGTCCAACAGGACCACAAGGTGAAGTAGGACCAACAGGACCACAAGGTGAAATAGGGCCAACTGGTCCTCAAGGTGAAACAGGAGCTGCTGGAGCAGATGCACCAACACCAACTATTACGATTGGAACTGTTACTACTGGAGAACCTGGAACACCAGCTGCGGCAACATTAACAGGAACAGCACCAAATTATACTTTAGATTTAACTATTCCACAAGGACCTACTGGTCCAACTGGAGCAGCAGCGTAAAAAAAGACTTTTTGAAAGTCTTTTTTACGTTGAGAAAATTTGAACAATATATAGTTTATTATTAAATTCTACACGACCAATACCCATTTTAGTATACATACTAGTTAAGATGGCTTCACGGTGTGATTTAGAATTCATTAAACCTTCAAATGCTAATTCATCAGTACCATAGTTATAAGCTATGTTTTCAGCACGACTAGATGGAGTAGTTAAACCATATTCATCCCATAGGTTAGTCCATTTCTTACCATTTGGTCTTATGTGGTTTTCAAATGGAATACCAGAGTAGGCAAGTTCCATAGCACGCATGGTTGCAACCATATTTAAATGATAATTTAATTCGACACTATTTAAACCATATGATTTACGAGCATTATTAGTATATGTTAAGAAATTATTTAAAGTATTACCATATTTGCTATTAACACTATTCTTAGTACTATATATGTATGTAGCTTCATCAAGCATTGTTTTAGCTGTACCAGTAAATTTACCATAAGCATATTTAACAGTCGTTTTTTGTAAACCATTATATTCAATAATACTATAATGACAATTAGCATCTCTAGTATATTTTATAGAATTAAATCTTGTACTTTCAGTTGTACCATAATGGTCAATTACTAAATCAAAATTCTTTTGACTTTCATTTAATGGAGTACATGAGCGTGGTGTTGGAGTTACAACTTTAGAAGCATCAAAAGTATTTATTTTTGGTTTAGTAGTAGAACCACCACTAGGTTTTGTTGATCCACCATTACTAGGTTTAGTAGAACCGCCACTTGGTTTTGTTGTTCCGCCACTACTAGGTTTAGTAGAACCACCGCCACTTGGTTTAGTTGATCCTCCACCACTAGGTTTGGTACTTCCACCGCCATTTGGATCACTAGGAGTAGTAGCAGCTGTAATATTTAACTTAGTAGTTCCTTCACCACAATTATTAGAAATATCACATACGACTAAAGTAACATCTAAAGTACCTTCTTTAGTTAAATCATATTCATCTTTAAAACTAATTGTATAATCAGTTATTTCACTATTATCACCATATGTATCAACGAAACTCTTTAAATCTAAGGTTTCATCAGTAGCCATAGAAACTTCTTTTAAAGTAAAAGTAGGAGCTGTAGTATCGATAACAGATAAAGTTGTATTATATTCATAATCACCAAAGATAATAACATTTATTGTTCTAATACCTTTTAAATAATAATCGCCATCTTTTTCATAAGTAAATTGTTCTAAATTAATAGCATTATTATTTTCAAAATATTGAACAGTACTATTACTAGGTAATTCATAATCATCACGGAAATAACTTTTAAGATCAGGAAGAATAGTTCCAGTTTCAACAACTAATTCCTCTTTAATATAACCATCAACTAATTCAATATATCTAATTCCATCTTCTTCCATATATCTTAGTTTACTTTCTTTTTTACTTAAATGAGAAGATAAACCAATAGAGATGGTAATAACTGTAATAAAAAAGATAATTAGGGTAAGAACTAAAGTTATAGTATTAATTAATTTATGTAAACTAGTGGAATCTTCATCTTCAGGTAAGAATGGAGAAATAAGTTTAGATGAAAGACTAATAAAAAAATTTTTGATGTTATCTATAACTTTCATATTTTACACCCTCTACTATAGATAATTATATCATAATTTAAGTTAATATAAATAAAAAAGAAACATAACATTTATTAGGTGAGTAAATGAAAAAATATAAAATAACAGTTTATGCTATTTGTAAAAATGAAGAAAAGAATGTTAAAGAATGGTATGAATCAATGAAAGAAGCTGATGAGATAGTTGTTTTAGATACTGGTTCTAGTGATAATACTTATAAATACTTAAAAGAGTGTAAGAAGATTAAAGTATATCAAAAGATTATTAAACCTTGGCGATTTGATGTAGCTAGGAATTTATCTTTAGCTTATGTATCTTTAGATACTGATATTTGTGTTTGTACTGATTTAGATGAAAGGTTTAATAAAGGGTGGGCGAGTAAGTTAAGAAATAGTTGGAATGATGATGTAACTAGAGGGAGATATTTATATAATTGGAGTTTTGATAAATATGGTAAACCTGGAACGGTTTTTTATTTAAATAAAATACATACTAGGTTAGATTATACTTGGAAACATCCTGTACATGAAGTTTTATATCCGTTAAAGAAAGAAAAAGAGATATTAATACCTGATATTGTTTTAAATCATTATCAAGAATTTAATAAAGTAAGAAGTACTTATTTACCATTATTAGAATTATCAGTTAAAGAAGATCCTTTAGATGATCGTAATATGCATTATTTAGGTAGAGAGTATATGTATTATAAAGAATATGATAAAGCTATTGATACTTTACATAAACATTTAATGTTACCTAGGGCGACTTGGAAAGATGAAAGATGTGCTTCAATGCGTTATATGGGTTATTGTTATTATAATAAGGGGTATCTTGAAGAAGCAATAATGTGGTATAAGAAAGCTATTATTGAAGCACCTTATTTAAGGGAACCATACTTTGATTTAGGATATTTATATTATTCAATTAAAGATTATGTAAATAGTGAATATTATTTAAAAAAAGCTTTAAAAATAAAAGAAAGAAGTTATACATATATTAATGAAGAAAAAGCTTGGAATGAAACAATATATGATTTATTAGCTTTTGTTTGTTTTCAAAATAAGAAATATAGTAGTTCTTATAAACATATTAAGATAGCAATAAAGTTAAATAATAAAGATAAAAGATTAAATAATAATTATGAAGTAATAAAGAAAGAATATTTAGAACATAAGAAAAGAGTCAATTAAGACTCTTCAATTGTACTAATAATCATTGATACTTCTTTAGTAGCTCTCTCATCATAAGGTAAAACATATTCAATAATGTTATCTTTTTCGGTAATAAAGAGAACGAAGTCATCACCTAAGTAAATAGTTTTCATCATACTTAGAGATATATCCTCTATTTGTTCATTAGGATTTTCTAGTTGCCATAAGTACATAATAGCACTTATTTTATCTAAGTATTCTTCACCAATATTATTACTTAATTTAATAACAGTGTTTCTTTTTCTTAAATACTTAGAATCAGCATCATAATATTTAAAATTATTTTTATCGACTACACCATTACTAGCTAGAAGAGTACTAATATTATCTTCATAATTAGTATAGATATCTTCAGGATTTAATAAAGATGGATTAGAAGCAAATTCTTCATAATCAAGATATACTTTATTAATTGGATTATTAATAATAGGACATAAGGTAGTATCAACATTTAAACCATTACGACTTTGGTAAATATTATTATTAACAATCGTAACGTATTCAATAGGTTCATTATCGTCTTTAGTAATACTGATTAAACGAATAGCAAAGTTTCTTAATAATTCATTATATTCTGTATCTTTACATCCTTCTAAAGAATTTAAGTATAGAGTATTACCATTTCTAACGCCTAATATTTTAGCTACTAATTTATTATTATAATAGATACCTAATTGCATACCATTTTTATCTAAAATAGAATAATGAAGGAAATCATTACCAATAGCTCCAACTTTATATAAAGAGTTATCAATAACTTTTAAAATATCTTGATTATAGTTATCTAAGACTTTTATTTCATAGTCATTATCAATGTAATTTAAATATGGAATAGTACTACTAATTCTTTTATATGAATCTTTAAATAAATTCATTAATATTTCAATACGTTTATTTAAATCTAATACTTCATAATAACCATCGTCATAAGTAGATTTGATAATACTACGATCTAGAATCTTAGATAATGGATTATTATCAAAGTTAATTAAAGTTAAAATATTTTCAATATTAATTAAACTCATATTATTAATATCTAAGTCTAAAGAAGAAACATATTCTTTAATTTTATCCCATTTAGAGATAATAACTCCTAGGTTATCAACAATACCATTATAATAACCATCAGCAACCATAATTAGATTCTTCTTATTAATTAAGAAATTCTTAAGATCTTTACTTATTTTTTGATAGTTAATTAAATCATAACCATTAAAGATATTTTCAATATCTTTAATAGATAAAACTCTTTTTCTTAATTCATAATACTTATTAGTAATAGGAAAAGTAAAGTCTTCTTTATCTAAAGCTTTTAAATAATCATGACTAAAAGAGTTTTTTACTTTCTCAGTACTGATAATACGATTAGCATAATTAGATGTTTTAGTAATAATATCATCTAATATTTCAATATAATTATTATATTCTAAGATTTCATCTATATTATAAATATCAATATTATCTTTATATATAAATTTATAAGTATTCTTATCAATATATAATTCACCATTTAAATTATTAACGATATCTTGATACTTAGTAATTAATTTCTTATGACTAGGACTTATCTTAATAGATAGAGGATCTTTATAACAAATACTATTCATAATACTTAAAGTTTCATCATCACTATAAGTACTTCTTAAAAGTTCTATTTTAGAATTTAATTCAGTTATAAGATTAATATCTTTTAAATACTTAATATAAAGATCAGCATCTTTAGGTTTTTTAATACCTAATTTATTTAAACAATTTTCTTTATCAAAACGATCATTAATAATAGGAGTTAAGACATGTTCTAAGATACTACTAAAATCTACTTCTTTATTAGCTAAGACTTTTAAATAATTAGCTTTTATTTTAGATATAGGGTAGTCATCTTTAAAATAAGGAACATATGACTCTTTATTAGGATCAGTTAAAGCTCTAACAAATAATTTAAATTTTAACTTATTAATAAAACAATTACCAAATTCTTTACGTTTACTATAAATAACTCTTTCTTTAGGTTTAAAGTTTTTCATAATTAACTTATTAAAATTATTATTATATTCATTATATTTATTATCAATATATAATGAAGTAAAAGAGTTAGTATAATCATATAATTGTTTTTTAGCATTATATTTATCATAAGTAGAATACTTTAAATAATCATAGAATTTATCAATAATAGAATTATATGTATCAAAGTTATTATCTAACATAATATATAAAACATTATCTAAGTAAGTATTCTTTCTTATTTCTTTAGCAAAGTCATTAATATTATCATAATGAGGAATATCCTTTAAATTATTAATAATCTTTTTAGACATATTTTGGAAGATTGAAGAATTATTTTCTTTAAAGATTAAGATACGTTCATCAATAATATCTTTTTGTAATTCTTTAACTTCATCTAAAGTTATATTCATATTACCATTATTAACTATTTTTAATGTATCATCGAGTCCTAATGAAAGATAACTTATTAAAATACTTTTATAACTTAAGACTGTAGGTTTAAAGTCTTGTTTAGATAATAAAGATTTCATTCTAATTGTTTCATATAAATAATTAACTTCATCAAAATCAATTTCTTCTATTTGTTTGTCACTTAAATTAAATAATCTTTGAATTAAATCTTTATTCTTAAAGATTCTTAAATCTAATTTATTTGCAAAATAACGATCAATATAAGTAATAGTATCAGTAGTATTAAATTCATTAAATAATTCAGGAATATCTAAGACTTTTTTAATATCTAACATCTTATTAATACATAGATTAGTTATTTCATAATTACTTAGACTATTTAAAATATAAGGTAAAGTTATGTAATACATTACATCTTCACTATCTAATAAATTAAGCATTTCATAAATCATATTATGTTCTGACTTATAAATTAGAATAGGACTATCTAAGAAACCTTTAACAAAGATAGCATCTTTATCAGTTACTTTAATATGTAGATTAGTTATCTTATCAAAGATAATCTTTCTTTGTAACATATTAAATGCTGCTTTAAAACTAAGTTTATTAATTAATAATTCAATAGCATAAGAACTAGTATCATTAATAAAATTATCATCTCTTAAGTTACTTACAATATCTTCTTCAGAAAACTTATTATTAATAGCTTCAATAATTATTGTATCAATAAAACGATTAAATAAAGAATAATCATTAAAGATTTGACTTTGCAAATCTTCATTTAAGTCTTCAAAAGGGTAGATACTAATACTATCTTTAGGACATCTTTGTAAGTTATCAATACTAAAATAAGTATTAGCATCTTCATTATTATATTTATATAATTTTTCTAAAATAGAACTAAAAGAATCACTATCTAACTTAGAATCCTTACTTATCTTAGTTATTTCTATAATACTAAATAAATCTAAATACTTAGGGTTAAACTTACCGATAAAATTAGGATTAGTTAATAAGAAATCATAAATAGCTTCATTATCAGCATTATTAAAGATTAAACTACGCGGTTTAATAGAATCATATATTTCTTTATTACTCATATAAAGATTATAAAAGTCTTCAAAACTTTTACATTTCTTTAAAAGAATCTTAGTAAATGAATCTTTAGTAAGAATACGACATATTTCATCGACATTAAGATTTAATAAAGATAAAATAGAGTAAGAATAATTTAAATTAATACTATTATTAGGTATTTTACTTAGAATATCATTATTATTAATAATAATAGATAATATTTCAGTATCTTTTAAATTAGTATTATTTAAATCTTCATTAATAAAAGCTATATCGTTATCATTATATTTCTTTTTATCCTTTAAATAAGATATCTTTTCATCATGACTTAAAGTATCCCATAAAGAAATAAATATACTATTATCTTTAATAATATCTTCATAATCAGATTGATTATAGATAATATCTAATCTTTGTTCTTTATTTAACTTAATTAAAAAATCATTTAAATATTTATCATACATATAATAATTTTCATTAGTTTTAGTAGACATTAAAAGGCGAAGATCTTCTAATAAGTTATCACTGTCTTTTAAATACTTAATAATATTATTTAAGTTCTTTTCATCTTTTTTAGATAAGATAGAACTTTTATATAATAGAGAATGAATAATATCTTCTAATATTACTTTTAATTCATTTATTTTCACATGAACCCCTCCATATTATAATTAATTATATCATACAAAATAAAAAGACTTAAGATTAAAATAAGTCTTTTTATAATTTTATGATTCAGTAAGAGTTGTTTCTTCTACTAAGACAGCATGAACTACTAAACGATAGTTATTATCTAAGCAAGTAGATAGAGTAATAATCTTATCTTTACTATTTAATTCAACATCAAATTTAATTTGACTTCTTTTCTTTAACTTATTATAGAATTTAAGTCTTTCATCATCAGTTAAGAAAGAGTTATATAAATAATCATTAGTAACTCTAATACCATATACTGAGAAGATACGCCATTTATAACCATGTTGCATAGTATTATAAGTTATATAATTATTTTCTTCTTTTTCAAAGAAAGCTTTTTTACGTAATCTTTGTAATGTACCAAACATAACACCACTAGAGAAACGGTTATGACCAAAGATAATAGTATTATCATTTAAGTTAACAGCATCATTACGATAATCCATAAATAACCAACCACTAAAATCTTTTTCATCATAGAAGTTATGATCTAAGTAATGAGAATTATCTTTACCTTGAACTACAGGGTAATCTATTTTAGTACCTGGGACGATTATCCAGCCGACCATATCTTGATTTATTTCTTTTAAAGTATCATAAGAACCTGGGACGAAATAAGAATTATTAACTTCTTCAAGATTCTTAGTTGTTTCATCTATTATAGATTCATTAAGATCTTCACGAATACGATCGACTTTTAATTCAGAATTATAATTATTATAGAAAATATATCCTAAGACAGAAGCAATAATAATAAAAATAATAGAAGCACAGATTTTTAAAGTCGTAAATATAATTTGTTGTAAATAATTCTTTTCTAAGTAATCATTAGAATATATTAAAGATATTTTAATTTTATATTTACGTTTTAAATCTTTATTAATATTACGTAATCTTATAATACTATTTTCATCATCAATATCATCATGTAATTGAATAGATATATTCTTTCTTTTTAATCTCTTTAAGATATTAATGACATTAAGAAGATTTTCTTCAGAATATTTATCAAAATGAATAACTTTTAAATATTTATTAATATTAATGAAAGTTTCAATATCGGTTAAATCTTCACCTAATAAGATATTAGGAATATTAATATTAGTTTTATAATACATCTTAGAGAAAGATGTTAAGTCATTTTCCGACATAAAGTTACTAGTAAATAATACTTCATTACGAGATTCAGCTTTAATATTATTACGATCTAGTAATTCAATTAAGAATTCAGGAATACTATAACAGTTTACTTTTTTAATATTCTTAGTTTTAATTATTTTTTCACATAAACCATAATTTAATACTTCATCTTCAGTTATAACAAGACTAGTAATAGTATTAATACGAGAAATAATGTCAATAAAGAGTAAAGCTATTTCAGCACAACTTATCTTTATTTCGTTTATTTCTCTCATTTTAGCTAAATCACTAAGAAATAAGCCAACTAGTTTAGTATTTTCTTTAATATATTCATCACTAAATATTAATTCATTATTAGAAATAACATTAGTATTTAATAGATTAGTAGGAACTGGTTTATTAGTACGATACTTGAATATTAAGGATTTATCTTGTATTTGAATTGTTATCTTTTTCATCGTACCCATCTCCCTATTTTATTGTTTACTATATATAATAATATCATAAAATGTAAATTTTTCAAAAAAAATTCACATATTATAAATTTAATATGGTACAATATTTATAAGATAGAAAAAGAATAAGTATAGGAGATGTATTATGAAGAGTATTAAAAAATTATTATCGATATTATTTGTATCTATTAGTTCATTTGTTTTAGTAGGAGTTATGAATGTTAGTGCACAAGTTGGTTTCTCTAATAGTGAGCCTGTTTGTATGCCTGAAAATGTTAAACCAGGAGAAGAAGTTACTTGTTATTTACGTGGTAATGGGACTCATACTACTGTAGCTTCGGATGCTGGTAACGGACAAGAAGATGTTCAAGGTAAAACCCATGGCTTTGTTGTTAGATTATATACAACTGATGGATTATTATTTGATAGAGTTGAACCATATATTAACGATACGAATGCTGCTTCTTTAGTTGCTTCTGCTCAAAGCCAGTCAAGTAATGAAACAATAAAATTAGATGGAGATAATGATACTATAAGTTTTACTTGTACATTTGATAGTGAGATAAAAGCTCCAAAAGCAGAATGGAAAATAGAAGAGGGCGATGATTATAGATGTGCTTTATTCTATTCAAAAACAAAAACACCTGTAATAACTGTTGAATCTGCTAAACCAAATGATGATATCAAAGCAAAAACTGGTGAAGGTAACGGAATTATGGTTATTGGTAAAGTAATAGCTCACATTGACAAAAATTTAAAGGATTCAAGTTGTGGTGAATTATGTGTATATGCTAGAGAGGCTAAAGATACTGGTAGTTATACAATGGAAGGATCAGAAACATATTTCTGTTCAGAAGTTCACTATACTGGTGATGGAACTCCAGCAAGTAATGTTGAAACTGGTGCCTTTACTTCATATTTATTATTAGCTGTTGGTGCTGCTGTTGCAATTGGTGCTGTAGTATTAGCTAAGAGAAATAATAAATTCTATAAAGTTTAATAAGTTTGTTAAGAACTTCCAAGCGGAAGTTCTTTTTTTGACCAATCCATTAGACTTACTCACAATGTCACTAGTAACAGTTTTTGCTGCGGAAAGCACAGCTGAAAGCTGCAAAGATTATTTTTATGTTGATTTAGGTAATAATGAATATACATGTACTA